>NZ_JAGHWU010000046.1:0-20483 GCF_017746145.1 Xanthomonas sp. D-99
TGGGGAGCGTGCGTCTGTGAACCGGGAAATTCCCGCGGAAAGCGCCAGAAATGGCGAAATTCCGAAGTTCCAAAAGCCACTCTTCGGAACGACGCCACCTTCCGCCCTGTCAGGTCTCGTTGTTCAGACCTTCCCTAACAGCCCGCTATTGGTTTCTGCCATGGCTCAGAACTTGTAATTCACACCCAGCACAAACGCGCCGCCCCATTCGATGTATTCCAGCGGGCGGTCCTTGGTTTCTGCGTACGTGCGATACGGCGAGTTGCTGAGGTTGCTGGCCTGCAGCAGCAGGGTCAAGCCGGACAGGCTGCTGGCTTCGCTGAAGTTGTAGCTGATTTGTGCGTCGGTGATGTTTTCGCCGACCACGTAGCGCAGCGTGCGGTTGCCGTTGAAATTGCCGATTTCGCCGATGAAGTCCGAGCGCCGACGCTGGCTGACACGCGCTTCGAAGCCCTTGTGCTCGTAGTAGGCGGTCAGGTTGTAGACGCGCTTGGACAAGCCGGGCAGACTGATCTCACCGTCGCCCACGCTGGAGGCGCTTTCCGGGTCGCGGATCTTGACGTCGCTGTCGTTGAAGGTGGCGCTGGCCTGGATGCCGAAGCCTTGCAACGGCGCGAAGATCAGCTCCAGCGGCAGCGAGGCGGTGAGTTCGACGCCGCGCAAGGTGCCGCCCTTGCCGTTGAACGGGGCGCTGAAGGTGCCGGTGGTCAGCACCGGGGCAGAGCCCGGCGGCGGCACGTAGCCGGCCACCAGTGCGGAGAAATCGTAGTTGTCGCGGCTCTGGGTGTAGATGTAGCTCTTGAGGTCCTTGTAGAAGAACGCCGCGGCCACGTAAGCGCGGTCGGCAAAATACTTCTCGTAGGAGATGTCCAGGGCGTTGGCGCGCCACGGATCGAGCATGGGGTTGCCGCCGCTGGCGCCGGGGCGCCCGGTCGAGGTGTCGACACCGAATTCCAGCGAGGCACGCAGTTGATCCACGCGCGGGCGTGCGACCTGCTTGGCCATCGCAAAGCGCAACGTCTGCTCGTACGGGAACTGGAATGCCAGGTTCAGGCTGGGCAGCCAGTCGCGATAGGTCTTGCCATCGTCGATGGGCCGCACCTCGCTACCGGCCGGCTGCGAGGCGTCCCAGTAGTTGGCCTGCGAGGACTGGTCTGCACATTGCAACTGCACGCCAATATTGCCGCGCACACCCACTTCGCCCCACTCGGTATTGATATTGGCGCGCAGCCAGGCGGTGGTGATTTTTTCTTCCACCGTCCAGGCCTTGGACACCAGGAACGAGGCGTCGTCGCTGGGGTTGAACACCATGTAGCGCGCCACCGTGGCCGGCACATTCCATGCTGGCAGGGAACCGAGACCGGCGAAGCCGAGATTGACCGGTGCGTACTGCAGGTCCGCCGCCACCGTGGCCTCGCCCTGTGCGCCCAGGGTGATATTGCCTTCGGGCTGGGTCTTCTGCTTTTCGCGATCGGCGTAGTTGATGCCCACATCCAGATCCGAGAACCAGCTCAGCGCTTCGGGCATCGGGAAGCTGGCCTGCAGGCGCGCGCCCTTTAGCACGTCTTCCACGCGCGGCACCTTACCGTAGCCGGAGCCGTAGATGGTGTTGGTGAGGAACAGCTCATCCGGATTGGAATAATTCATGCCCGGCGACAGCTGCGAAAAGCCGTTGCCGACAACCGACACGCCCACGGTGTCCAGCTGCGGCATGGGGGCGCGCTGAAGATTGTTTTCCAGGTTCAGTTCGTCGCGAGTGGCCTTGGAGTAGTTCAGGTCCGCGACGATCTTGACGGCGCCGGCTGTGATTTCGTTGTTCCAGCCAAAGGCGTCGATCTTGTCTTCGCGCTTGTTGTACATGCCGCGCACCAACGGATAGACGCCGCTGGCATCGCCGCCGATGAAGGTATTGCTATCGTTGACGCGCACGTTGCTGATGTTCAGGCCGGGCGTGTAGCCGCCATTGTAGTTGCTCAGGTTGAGCTCGAACTGGTTGGCGGTGTCGATCTGCTCGGCTTCGGTGTGGAAGGCATCGAGCGTGCTGGTCCAGGCATTGGACGGGCGATACTGCAGCGTGGCCATGACGCCGTCGCGCTTCTGATTGCCGGTGCGTCGCAAGGCCTTGATGCCGTCGG
Organism: Xanthomonas sp. D-99; assembly: GCF_017746145.1. NCBI lineage: Bacteria > Pseudomonadati > Pseudomonadota > Gammaproteobacteria > Lysobacterales > Lysobacteraceae > Xanthomonas > Xanthomonas sp. D-99. Next base: position 2,136 of record NZ_JAGHWU010000046.1, read on the forward strand.
AGAAATACACACCGTCGCTGACGCCAGGACGCTGGCGCTGCGCGTTGACCTGCTGCCACGGTTCGTACAGGCCCACCTGGTTTTCCTGGATCGGCATGTCGGTGTGCGCGTAACCGATGGTCAGGCCGATGGTGCGGTCTGCGAATTGGTCGATGTAGCTGACATTGAAGCGGTTGCCGTACGGGTCGACGTTGGCGGCCTTGCCCAAGGAATTGCGCTGATAGCGGCCACCGATGGCGATCACGCGCTCGTTGTAGCTCAGCGGGCGGGCGGTCTGCATGTCCACGGTGCCCGACAAGCCTTGACCGACCAGGCCGGCATCGGGGGTCTTGTAGACGGTGACGCCGCTGACCAGTTCGGACGGGTATTGGTCGAATTCCACGCTGCGGTTGTCGCCGGTGCTGACCACTTCGCGCCCGTTGAGCAGCGTGGTGGAAAAGTCCGGCGACAGGCCGCGCACGCTGATGACCTGCGCACGGCCGGCAACGCGTTGCGCAGCCAGGCCGGGCAGGCGCGCCAGCGATTCGGCGATACTGACGTCCGGCAGGCGACCGATGTCTTCGGCCGAGATGGCTTCCACGATCGACGTGGAGTCGCGCTTGACCGAGATGGCGCCTTCGATTGCGCGGCGCAGGCCGGTGACCTGGACCTTGTCCAGGTCGGTGACCGCACCAGCAGTCTGTTCGGACGCGCCTTGTTGGGCGTCGCTTGCTTGTGCAGGCGCTGCCGTTTGCGCGGCTACCCATGTCGGTGCCATGGCAACAGCCAGGGCGATACTCAGCGCGGAGCGCTTGTGTTTCAACATTTTCCCCTCCCAGGTACATGTTGTTTCTGATTTTTGATCCGGCAGATGCCTGGATGTCATGCGTCGCGCGCCACGATGGACGTTACGCGACTGCGACGTATGGTAGACACGGCACCTGGGTGCAAACGTGCACTGCATACGTATTCACTGCGGTGTTGCGCGATGAAATCGATTCCATCCAGGGCCATGCCGGCGACAGCACGGTGATTGCGCTCGGTAACGACATGGTGCGCGATGCGCAGCAGCGGTACGAGCGCTGCGCCGTGCAATCGATCGCGCCGGCTGTGCATGCCGGCGCCCACGCGATGGCGTAGTCAGCGTTTGCCACCCATCGGAACAAAGCGAATGGCCTGACCACCGCCCGGTGCCAGACGTAGCTCCAACGTATCGGCACTGCTGACCTGACGTTCTTCGCGCACGAAGGCGAACGGGTTGCTGGCATAGTCCGCGCCGTCGCCATCGCGATAGATCTGCGCGGTGTAGCGAACGCCGGGTTCGAGAAAGCCCAGCGGCACCTGCAGCAGGCGGCCGTGTTCGTCGGTGATGCTGCCCAGGAACCAGTCGCGGCTATGCCGGTCCTTGCGTGCGATGGTGACGTAATCGCCTACCTCGCCATTCAGCGCACGGGTCTGGTCCCAGTCCACTGCCACGTCTTCGATGAAGCGAAACGCGTCGCGGTGTTGCAGATAGTGCTCGGGCAGATCGGCGGCCATCTGGATCGGGCTGTAGAGCGTCACATACAGCGCCAACTGACGCGCCAACGTGCTGGGAATCGCCTGGCCGTTGCGGCCCTTCAGGCTGACGATGCCAGGCGTGTAATCCATCGGCCCTGCGAGCAGCCGGGTAAACACCAGGTTGACTTCGTGCTCGGGCGGATTGGGCGGCTGGCCCCAGGCGTTGTATTCCATGCCACGCGCGCCTTCGCGCGAGATCCAGTTGGGATAGGTACGGCGCAGCCCGGTGTCCTTGATCGGCTCGTGCGCATTGACCGCGATGTGGCGTTGCGCTGCTTCCTGCACCACGTGCAGGTGGTGACGCGCCATCCATTGCCCATCGTGCCATTCGCGCAGCGGCGTGCCGCCCGCGGGATTGCGCCGCTCCACCTGGCCGTCGTCGCAGACATAGCCGGTCTTGACCGAGTCCACGCCGAAGCGCGCATACAAGTCCATCGCTTCGGCGATTTGATCTTCGTAATGGTCCACTGCGCACCCGGTTTCATGATGGCCGATCAGGTGTACGCCCTTGCCGGCGGCGTACTTGCTGAGTGCGGGCAGGTCGAAATCCGGCGTGGGCCGGGTGAAATCGAAGCTGCCGCCATTGCCGAACCATTCCCCGTCCCAGCCGGGATTCCAGCCTTCGACCAGCACGCCGCGAAAGCCGTGGTCGGCGGCGAAGTCGATATAGCGTTTTGTCGTCGCGGTGGTTGCGCCGTGTTTGGGGCCAGTGGCCCAGGTCTGTTGATTGAGATGCATCGACCACCACACGCCCACATACTTGGATGGCTTGATCCAGCTCACCTCGCCCAGCACATTGGGCTCGTTGAGGTTGAGGATGAGGTTGGATTCCACCAGGCCGGTGGCCTGATCGGCGATCTGCAGCGTGCGCCATGGCGTATCGAAGGGCAGGCTGCGGCGTACCTTCCAGCCTTCGGCCGCCGGCGACAGCTGCGCGCGCAGGCGCTGGTTGTCGGTGCGGCGCAGCCACATGCCGGCGTAGTCGACCAAGGCCGCTTCATGCAGTGCGATGTGCAGCCCGCTGTCGGTGCGCAGCGTGAGTGGCGTATGCGCCAGTGCAACCTGGTTCAACGGCGTGTGCCGATACAGATATTCGTAGTGGATCGGCTCGCCTGCGGGAATCCACCACGCATCGGCAGGTTGCGCGATGGCGAATTCGGTTACTTCCTCGTCGATGACTGCCTCGCGCATACCTGCTTGCTTGGGGAAGTGATAGCGCAGGCCCAGCCCGTCGTCGTAGACGCGGAAGATCACCTCGAAGGTGCGCTGCGCACCGTCGCGCTCGCCCAGGCTCACGCGCAATTCGTTGTAGTGATTGCGCACCAGCCGCGTTTCGCCCCAGGGCTGCTCCCAGGTGTCGTCGTGACTTTGACGTGTCTGTGCAAGTACGACCATGCCGCGGTCCAGCCGGCCGTCGCGTAGCTCGAAGCCCAGCCGCGAGCGTTGCACCACCGCCTCGCCCAGGCGCTGCACGCGGTAATAAGGCGTGCCGCCATCCACGTCCAGGCTGACCTGCAACACCTTGTTCGGCGACTCCACGCTGACGGTGGTGACTTCGGCATGCAGCTGCGGCGCAGCACCGCCGAACAGCGTGAGGACCAGCAGCTGGGCGATCCATGCGGCGCCCAGTGTCGAGTGCGCTCGACGTGAAGACAGCGGCATATCCCCTCCCAAGGTGACCGTTGCGCAAGCAGTGACTATGCAGTGCCTCGCAGTGGATGCGCCGTGGTGCGCACTGCTGGAAACCCATGAATACGTATGCAGTGGTGCGGAACAGCGAAGTGCGCGTCTACCATGGCGCCACGGCACCTGGGAGGGTCCGCGCCCGTGGCACGTCCGTGCCGCGCACCACAACGCGTGCAACGAGGGAGGAAGGCCGACGGCGCAAGCTGTCTTGCCGCTTCGATGTTGAAGATGATCTGCATGGCTGCAACGCTGGGCGTTGTGGCAAGCTCGCCGGCGCTGGCCGACGAACTGGAATTTCAAGGACGCCGGGCCCAAGCGCAGGCGTTGGACGATGGCAGCTTCGTGTTGCGCTGGCCGCAAGGCGAACGCCGCATTGCGGCACAACCGATGCGAACGCACACAGCCAGCCCGCTTTTCGACGCCTTGTTCGCGCTGGCACAGCAGGAAATGGCCGATGACCGGGTCGAGGCGATCCGCGACCCCGCCTTCAACGATGGCAAGCCGGTGCCGTGCGCCTGCTTCGAAACCGGCGAGCGCTGGCCCTACGTGTGGACGCGCGATGTCAGTTTTGCGGCCGATCTTGCGTTGGCGCAGCTGGAGCCGGAGCGCACGCGCAATGCACTGCGCTTCAAGCTCTCTGCCGCACGCGATGGGCGCACGCCGGGACTGTTCGTGGCGCAGGACACCGGCTCCGGCGGCAGCTGGCCGATCAGCAGCGACCGAGTGGTATGGTTCCTCGCCGCACGCGGCCTGCTGGACGACAAACCGTTTGCCGAACAGGTCTGGCAGGCGCTACAGGCAACGATCGCGCAGGACCGCGATGCGGTGTTCGATGCGCAGATCGGCCTCTACCGCGGCGAAACCTCGTTTCTGGATTGGCGAGAACAGACCTACCCGGACTGGACGCGCGAGGACGTGCGCTTCATTGCCGAATCCTTTGCGCTCTCCACCAACGTGCTGCATTACCAGGCATTGCGGCTGGCCGAACAGGTGGCGCGCCAGCATGGCGATGCACGCGCTGCGCAGTACGCGCAGTGGGCCGATGCACTGCGCCAGGCCATCGACAGGCGTTTCTGGGATGCGCGCAGCAGCCAATACGTCAGTTATCTCGGCAGCGCAGCGCATCCGGTGCGCTACGCCAAGGTGGATCTGCTCGGCCTCTCGCTGGGCGTGCTGGCCGATGTGTTTCCGCCACAGCGGGCACGCCTTGCGTTGCGCACTTACCCGATGGTCGCGGGTGGCAGCCCGGTGGTGTGGCCGCAAGAGGCAGTGCAGCCGATCTACCACAACCGCGCTGTCTGGCCGTTCGTCAGTGCCTATGCGCTACGCGCCGCACGCACCCTGGATGACGCACCACGCATCGCGTTGGAGTTGCAATCGCTGATGCGCGGTAGCGCGCTGGCGGGCTCCAACATGGAAAACTACGAGATGCAGAGCCTTGCGGTGCACGTGGAAGAGGGCGCACGCAGTGGCCCGGTGGTGAACTCGCCACGCCAGCTGTGGTCGGTGGCGGGTTATCTGTCTGCAGTGCGGGAGGGTGTGTTCGGCCTGTCGGCCGATGGCAACGTACAGCCGAAGTTGCCGCGGTCCTTGCTACCCCTGTTGTTTGGCGAGGCCAAGCAGATCGTGCTGGAACAGGGCGCACGACGGTACGTGCTGCAGCGCCCGGCAAACGATACCGGCGAGTTGCTGGTGGCAGGACGCATCGAACGGCAGGGTCAGACCACGCTGGTGCAGTTGGTTGGGCGCAATACCGACCTCACGCCGCCACCGCGACCGGAGCAGGTGTTCGCACCGCAGACGCCACAGGCGCCGGTCGCGCAACAGATCGGCAACACGTATCGCATCGGTATTCCGGAAGGAACAACGCTGTATCTGGACGGCCGCGCACTCGATGCCAGCGCGCACTGGGATCTTCCCGACGATGGCCTGCTGCATGTGCTCAGCCTGACCCGGCGGCGCGATGGTCTGGAGTCGCTGCATAGCCCATCGTTGACGCTCGGCCCACTGCAGCAGTTGCCAGGCAGCCAGCGCTGGAGCTGGCGTCCGGCACGTGCAGGCGTGCATCGGGTGTCGCTGCGTTACCGCAACGACAACGGCCCGATCAATACCGGGGTCACCGCCGCGGTCAAACAGCTGGTGCTGGAATGCCCAGGCAAACCCGCGCAATCGCAGGTCATCGTGATGCCGCATAGCGTGGGCGAGCAGCTCTCCACGCAGGTCACTTTCGATGCGGTGGCGGGGCAGGCCTGCACGTTCCGGCTCGAGAACGGCTTCAACATGAGCGCGTTGGCGCACTTTGCGCAGTACAACGGCGGCCGCGGCGGCCGCGATGGCGTGGTCAATGCGGCGCAGGTCAGTGCGTTGTTGGTCGGGCCTGCAGCACGCGTGGAGGTTGCGCCATGAACGCCAAGCCACGCTTGGATTTCTGGCAGATCTGGAACATGTGCTTCGGCTTTCTCGGCATCCAGTTCGGCTTCGCACTGCAGAACGCCAATGCCAGCCGTATCTTCCAGACCCTGGGCGCGCAGGTCGACGACGTGCCCGGCCTGTGGATTGCTGCACCGCTCACCGGCCTGATCGTGCAGCCGGTCATCGGTTACCTGTCCGATCGTACCTGGACTCGGTGGGGTCGCCGGCGTCCCTATTTCATGGTGGGCGCTGTCTTTACCACGCTGGCCTTGCTGGTGATGCCCAACGCGCCGATGCTCTGGGTGGCCGCCGGCACGCTGTGGGTGCTGGATGCATCGATCAACATCTCGATGGAGCCGTTCCGTGCGCTGGTGGGCGACCAGTTGCCGCCGTCGCAACGGCCGACCGGCTATGCAATGCAGAGCTTCTTCATCGGCGTCGGCGCGATCGTCGCGAGTTTTCTGCCCTGGCTGCTGACCCATTGGGGCATTGCCAACACCGCGCCGCCAGGCCAGTTGCCCGACAGCGTGCGCTACGCGTTCTACCTCGGTGCAGCGGTGCTGTTCCTGTCGATCACCTGGACCGTACTGCGCACGCGCGAGTACAGCCCAGAGCAGCTTGCCGGTTTTGACGATGCGCATCCGCCTCTCGCGCAGGTGGCAAGCACTGGCATGGCGCCGACATCCATGGCGAGCGTGCTGTGGTGCGGTCTGGGCGCGCTGCTCGCCGCGGCCATCGCCTGGCAGCACGGCGACCGCATGCTGTATGTGCTGGCCGGGTTGTGTTGCGCCTACGGCGTCCTGCTTGCCTTGGCCCGCATGTTGCCCGCCACCAGCATGCTGGTGGCGATCGTGCGGGACGTGCGCAGCATGCCGATGACGATGCGTCGCCTGGCCTGGGTGCAGTTCTTCTCGTGGTTTGCCTTGTTTGCGATGTGGATCTACACCACTGCTGCAGTGACGCAGGTGCATTTCGGTGCGAGCGACACCGCTTCGGCGGCCTACAACGATGGCGCAAACTGGGTCGGCGTGTTGTTCGGCGCCTATAACGGGTTTGCGGCATTGGCTGCAGTGGTGATTCCGCTGCTGGTGCGTGCGATCGGCTTGCGCTGGAGCCATCTGTGCAATCTGTGGCTGGGTGCCGCCGGCTTGTTGTCGATGCTGGTCATCCGCGACCCGCAGTGGTTGCTGCTGTCGATGCTGGGCGTCGGCTTCGCCTGGGCCTCGATCCTGTCGCTGCCGTATGCCTTGCTGTCAGACAGCGTGCCCGCTCCAAAGATGGGCGTGTACATGGGCATCTTCAATTTCTTTATCGTGATTCCGCAGTTGGTCGCGGCCAGCGCGCTAGGCTTTGTGCTGCGCGTGTGGCTGGGCGGGCAACCGATCTATGCATTGGCCATTGGCGGGCTCAGCCTGTTGATTGCGGGCGTGTGCGTGGCGCGGGTTCCAGTGGCCTCGGGAGGGCAATGATGCGCAGTGCGATGTATGTAGCGTTGACGATGTACGCAGGCGCGGCGACGGCGGCGCCTGCTGCCAAGGACTATTACGGCACCCTGGAGCCGTTCGCCGCCGAGGCGGTGTACTTCGTGGTGACCGACCGCTTCGTCAACGGCGATACCGGCAACGACCATCGCGATCAGGGCGGTGCGCATCGCAGCTTCGATGTGCCCACACCATGCGCCGACGGCAGCGAGGACAACATCGGCTATCTCGGTGGCGACTTCAAAGGCATCGTCGAGCATGCCGATTACATCCGCGACCTGGGCTTCGGGGCGGTGTGGATCACCCCGATCGTCGACAACCCCGACGAAGCGTTTACCGGTGGCAAGCCGATCACCTGCGGCAGCACGCTCAGCGATCATGGCAAGACTGGCTATCACGGCTATTGGGGCGTCAACTTCTACAAGCTCGACGAACATCTGCCCAGCCCGGGCCTGGATTTCGCCGGCTTTACGCGCGCCATGCACGCCAGCAAGCTAAAGGTCGTGTTGGACATCGTAGGGAACCATGGTTCGCCGGCCTACACCATGCCGCAGGCGCAACCCGGCTTTGGCAAGCTCTACGATGCACAGGGGCGCCTGCTCGCCGATCACCAGAATCTTGCGCCCGCGCAACTGGATCCGCAGCACAACCCATTGCATGCCTTCTACAACACCGGCGGCGGCCTGGCGGAATTGTCCGACCTCAACGAAAACAATCCGGCGGTGCTGGATTATCTGGCCGGCGCATACCTGCAGTGGATGGAGCAGGGCGCCGATGCGTTTCGCATCGATACCATCGGCTGGATGCCGGATCGCTTCTGGCATGCCTTCGTGGCGCGCATGCGTGAAAAACGCCCTGGCTTTTTCATGTTCGGCGAAGCCTTCGATTACGACGCCGACAAGATCGCTGGGCATACCTGGACGCGCAATGCCGGCGTCAGCGTGCTGGATTTCCCGCTGAAACAGCAGCTTGCCGCGGTCTTCGGTCATGAACAGGCCGGCTTCGAAAAACTCGCCGCGCCCCTGTTCCTGCGTCAAGGGCCCTATGCGAACCCCTACGCGTTGATGAGCTTCTACGACAACCACGACATGGCGCGTCTGGATGCCAGCGATAACGGATTTATCGACGCGCACAACTGGTTATTCACCGCCCGCGGCATTCCGGTGATCTATTACGGCTCGGAAATCGGCTTCATGCGTGGGCGTGCCGAACATGCCGGCAACCGTAATTACTTCGGCGTCGAGCGCATTCGCAGCGCACCGCAGAGCCCGATCTTCGGCCCGCTGCAACGCATCGCCCAGGTGCGTCGCAACACCCCGGCATTGCAGCGTGGCGTACAGCTCGATGCGCAGTTGCACGGCAATCAAGCCGCGTTCCTGCGCGTCTATCAGCATGCTGGTACAACCCAAACCGCATTGGTGCTGCTCAACAAGGCCGATACGGCCGCAAGCATCGAAGTGAAACGCTTCCTGCAGCCTGGCAGCTGGCGCGATGCGGTGAGTGGCGAGCAGCTGCAGGTGCAACGCAGGTTAGTGGCGCAGGTGCCGGCGCACGGCGTACGCGTGTTGCTCTCGGATGCACCGATCACCGACCCGGCCCTGCGCAAGCAGCTCGATCTGCAGATGGCCGAGCAAGCCGCGCGCGATGCGCGCAACAGGTAGGAGCGCAGCCGGGCCGCTGCGGCATGATCGGTAACGCCCCGTCGCGCCCCAACTGGCGCGCTGTCCTGGGCCCCAATCCCGAATCAGCGCCTGACCGCCCCGTCCGCCGCTCGACCCGTCGTCGCATCGCCTGCCTCTGCGCCGGACGGCGCCCAACCCAGTGGCGGCTGCAGCCCGCTGCTGCGCGAGGAATCGCGTAGCGCCAGGCGCACCGGAATCGTGCGGCTCTGCGCCGCCTCGCCGCGAATCAAGGCAACCAGACTTTCCACCAGTAGCGTGCCGGCCTGCTTGGTGTCCTGCTGCACGGTCGACAACGCCGGCGCAACCGACGCGGCCAATGCAATATCGTCGAAGCCGCTGACCGCCACGTCCTGCGGCACCCGCAGGCCGCGCTCGCGCAGGGCGCGCATCGCACCGATGGCGATCAGGTCGCTGGCTGCGCACACCGCATCGAATGCATTGCCGCTGTCCAGCAATGCCAGGCACGCGGAGTAACCGGACAACTCGGTGGTGATCGCATCGAACTGCAGCGCCGGGTCGGCTGCGAGGCCGTGCTGCGCCAGCGCAGTGGCATGGCCGCGGTAGCGTTCTTCGAATTCGGGGTAGTGGTTGGACGCGTGTCCGAGGAACGCGATGCGCCGGCAGCCCTGCGCCAGCAGATGGTCGGTAATGTCCAGCCCGCCCTGGTAATTGTCGCTGCCGATCGAAATGCCGGGCTGGCCGGGCAGGGCCGCGCCCCAGCGCACGAAGTGGGTGCCCTGCTCGACCAGCAGCTGCAGCCGCTGGCGCGATTCCTGATAGTCGCCATAGCCCAGCAGGATGATGCCGTCGGCCTTGTTGCTGTCTTCGTAATCGGCCTGCCAATCCTTGGACAACTGCTGGAACGACACCAGCAGGTCGTAGCCCTGCAGCGCGCAGGCACGGGTTATCGAGCCCAGCATCGAGTGGAAGAACGGGTTGATCAGCGAGTCGTCGGCAGTGGGGTCTTCGAAGAACAGCAGTGCCAGCGTGCCGGCATTGCGCAGCCGTAGCGAGGAGGCGTTCTTGTCGACCTTGTAGTTCAGCTCGCGGGCGATGCGCAGGATGCGCTTGCGGGTTTCCTCGTTGACCATCGGGCTGCCGCGCAGTGCGCGCGACACGGTCGGCTGCGACACGCCGGCCAGGTAGGCGATATCCAGCGAGGTGGCTTTACCCTTGATGGTCATGGTTGGCAACGGCAGGACAAGTGGCCGGCATCATGCCATGCGCCGCCAGCGCCGCGCCGTCGTACGCAGCGGCGGGCTGATTGGTTTACCATTCATGCCCAAGACCCCCTGCGAGAAGGTGGCCCGCGCCCCGCGCCGGCCCAGCGTGCGACATGAGCACTACCACCGCCCACCGCTGATCTTGCCTGCGCCAGCGCGCAGGGCGCCTGCATGGCGCCGTTTTGCCTCACGTCCCGCAACCTCCTCCGAGCCTGTCCAGCAATGGCCAGATCTCCCATGGCAGCCGACCGCTGCAGCCAGACCAGACCTCATTCTTGCCCATGATCAACATCACGCTCCCCGACGGCAGCCGCCGCGAATTCGAATCCCCCGTCTCGGTGATGCAGGTCGCCCAGTCGATCGGCGCCGGCCTGGCCAAGGCCACCATCGCCGGCCAGGTCGATGGCCAGCTGGTCGATGCCAGCGACGTCATCGACCATGACGCCAGCCTGCGCATCATCACTGCCAAGGACGCCGAGGGCGTGGAGATCATCCGCCACTCCTGCGCCCACCTGGTCGGGCACGCGGTCAAGCAGCTGTATCCCGAGGTCAAGATGGTGATCGGCCCGGTCATCGCCGAAGGCTTCTACTACGACATCTACAGCGAGCGCCCGTTCACGCCCGAAGACATGGCCGCGATCGAGCAGCGCATGCAGGAGCTGATCGCGCAGGATTACGACGTGATCAAGAAGGTCACTCCGCGTGCGGAAGTGATCGAGGTATTCGCCCAGCGCGGCGAGGAGTACAAGCTGCGCCTGATCGAGGACATGTCCGAGGACATCACCGCGATGGGCCTGTACTACCACCAGGAATACGTGGACATGTGCCGCGGCCCGCACGTGCCGAATACGCGTTTCCTCAAGGCGTTCAAGCTGACCCGCATCTCCGGCGCCTACTGGCGCGGCGACGCCAAGAACGAGCAGCTGCAGCGCATCTACGGCACCGCCTGGGCCGACAAGAAACAGCTGGACGCCTACATCCTGCGCATGGAAGAAGCCGACAAGCGCGACCATCGCCGCATCGGCAAGGCGCAGGACCTGTTCCACCTGCAGGAAGAAGCGCCCGGCCTGGTGTTCTGGCACCCCAAGGGGTGGTCGCTGTGGCAGGTGGTCGAGCAGTACATGCGCAAGGTCTACCGCGACAGCGGCTACGGCGAAGTGCGCTGCCCGCAGATCCTGGACGTGTCGCTGTGGCAGAAATCCGGCCACTGGGACAACTACCAGGACGCCATGTTCTTCACCGAATCGGAGAAGCGCACCTACGCAGTCAAGCCGATGAACTGCCCCGGCCACGTGCAGGTGTTCAACCAGGGCCTACATAGCTACCGCGACCTGCCGATCCGCTACGGCGAGTTCGGCGCCTGCCACCGCAACGAGCCCTCCGGTGCGCTGCATGGCATCCTGCGCGTGCGCGGCTTCACCCAGGACGACGGGCACGTGTTCTGCCTGGAATCGCAGATCGAATCCGAAGTCACCGCCTTCCACCAGCAGGCGCTGGCGGTCTACACCGCGTTCGGCTTCGACGACATCCAGATCAAGATTGCGCTGCGTCCGGAAAAGCGCCTGGGCGACGATGCCACCTGGGACAAGGCCGAGTCCGCGCTACGCAGCGCGCTGGGCGTGTGCGGGGTGGAATGGCAGGAATTGCCGGGCGAGGGCGCCTTCTACGGCCCCAAGATCGAGTACCACCTCAAGGACGCTATCGGTCGCACCTGGCAGCTGGGCACGATGCAGGTCGATTTCATGATGCCGGGCCGTCTCGGCGCCGAGTACGTGGACGAGAACAGCCAGAAGAAGCATCCGGTCATGCTGCACCGGGCCATTGTCGGCTCGATGGAGCGTTTCATCGGCATTTTGATCGAACACCACGCCGGTGCCTTCCCGTCCTGGCTGGCCCCGGTGCAGGTCGTTGTCGCCAACATCACCGACGCTCAGGCTGAATATGTCGACTCTGTGCGGAAAACCCTTGCAAATCAAGGTTTCCGTGTCAGCGCCGATTTGCGTAACGAGAAGATCGGTTATAAGATTCGCGAGCATACGCTGCAACGCGTGCCATATCTGCTCGTGGTCGGCGACCGCGAGAAGGAAAATGGCGCTGTCGCCGTGCGGACCCGTTCAGGCGAGGATCTTGGGACCATGACGGTCTCGGCCTTCATCGAACGTCTGCAGGCAGAGCAGGCAGCGTGAGCCAACCCCGGCCGGTCTGGATGATCCGGATGCGCCGGTTCGATTCCTCTGGGAGATTGCAATATCAGTACCCCTGACAACAAACAGAACCGCAAGAACCAAGAAATCCGTGTGCCGCGCGTTCGCGTGATCGGCAGCGACGGTGAGATGGTCGGCGTGTTGTCGCGCGACGAAGCGCTCGCCAAGGCCGAAGAAGAAGGCCTGGATCTGGTCGAAATCCAGCCGCAGGCCGATCCGCCGGTCTGCAAGATCATGGATTTCGGCAAGTTCAAGTTCGAGCAGCAGAAAAAGGCCAACGAGGCCAAGAAAAAGACCAAGCAGGTCGAGATCAAGGAACTCAAGTTCCGCCCGGTCACCGACGAGGGCGACTACCAGATCAAGCTGCGCAACATGCGCCGTTTCCTGGAAGAGGGCGACAAGGTCAAGGTCAACATCCGCTTCCGCGGCCGTGAAATGAGCCACCAGGAGCTTGGTCGCGAGATGGCGGCGCGGATCGAGGCCGATCTGGGCGACGATATCGTCATCGAGTCGCGTCCGCGCCTGGAAGGGCGCCAGATGGTCATGATGATCGCGCCCAAGAAGAAGGTCTGAGGATCCCGATTCGGCGCTGCAACGGGCCCGACGGGTCCGTTGCGTCGCAAGCTCAACGATTTGCAACAATTCCCGGTAACGGGTAGACTGCGCGGCCCGGTTTTGCCGGGGCGCCGTGCGAGCGGCACCAGGACCTGTCCGGATCGTGTTCGATCAAGGACTTACAAGCAGGCAAGGGCAAGGATGGAAAGCGTGGTCGCAAGACTGCCGCCCGTGTCAGTGACAAAACACCATCAAGGACATTGCAATGCCCAAGATCAAGACCAACCGGGCGGCGGCCAAGCGTTTCCGCAAGACCGCCTCCGGCAAGTACAAGTGCGGCCACGCAAACCGTAGCCATATCCTCACGAAGAAAGCGACTAAGCGGAAGCGCAACCTGCGGCAGACGAATCACGTCCGTGCCGAGGACGCGGGCCGTCTCGATCGTATGCTTCCCTATCTCTGAGGACTGAACCATGGCACGAGTAAAGCGTGGTGTGCAGGCGCGTCGCCGCCACAAGAAAATTCTGACCCTGGCGAAGGGTTACTACAACGCTCGCCGCAAGGTCTTCCGCGTTGCCAAGCAGGCGGTCATCAAGGCACAGCAGTACGCCTACATTGGCCGTAAGCAGAAGAAGCGTAATTTCCGTTCGCTGTGGATCACCCGCATCAATGCGGCTGCCCGCATCAACGGCCTGAGCTACAGCCGTTTCATGAATGGCCTGCTCAAGGCTGGTATCACCCTGGACCGTAAGGTGCTGGCCGATATCGCCGTGCACGACGCCGCCGGCTTTGCCGCGCTGGCCGAGAAGGCAAAGGGCGCGCTGGCGGCATAGTGCGAGTCCCTCGCAAGAGCCCGCACATCCATGTGCGGACTTTTGACAGGGTAGTTTCTCGTAGGGGCTTGCACATTCTTGTGCCTGCTTCTGATGAGGACAAAGCAGATATGCAGGGGGAAGGGCGCGAGTCCTTCCCCTTTTGCGTTTTAGCGAAGTCGCCACGTGGGCGATGACAGGTCAATGCAGTGACAATGCGTTCCGGTGTATCCGGAAACACCGTTCGGCTAGCAGTTGAGGCGCAAGTGCAATGAGTGAGATTCAATCCCTGACCGAGCGCGCGCTGGCCGATGTTGCCGCGGCGCAGACGCCGGACCAACTGGAAGCCTTGCGCGTCGCGTTGCTGGGCAAGAGCGGCAGTATTACCGCCCAGCTCAAGCAGCTCGGAACGTTGCCGGCAGAGCAACGCAAGGCGGCTGGCGAGGCGATCAATCTGTCGCGCGACGCGCTGACCGCGGCGTTGGTCGAGCGCAAACACACGCTGGAAAGCGCCGCGCTGGATGCCAGACTTGCCGGCGAGCGCATCGACGTCACTTTGCCGGGCCGCCGCAGCGAGCGCGGCGGTCTGCACCCGGTGACGCGCACGCTGGAGCGCATCGTCGAAATCTTCGCCCGGCTCGGTTACGAGCTGTCGGACGGCCCGGAAATCGAGGACGACTGGCACAACTTCGAAGCGCTGAATTTCCCGCCGCACCATCCTGCGCGCGCGATGCACGACACGTTCTATTTCGGCGACGGGCGCCTGCTGCGCACCCATACCTCGGGCGTGCAGGTGCGCTACATGGATGCGCACAAACCGCCGCTGCGCATGATCGCGGCCGGCAAGGTGTATCGCTCCGATTCGGATCAGACCCACTCGCCGATGTTCCATCAGGTCGAAGGCCTGTTGGTGGACGAGCACTCCAACTTCGCCGACCTCAAGGGCACCTTGTCCGAGTTCGTGCGTGCGTTCTTCGAACGCGATTTCGAAATGCGTTTCCGCCCCAGCTATTTCCCGTTCGTGGAGCCGGGCGCGGAAGTGGATATCGCCTGGCAGCAGCCCGACGGCAGCACGCGCTGGCTGGAAGTGCTGGGCTGCGGCATGGTGCACCCCAACGTGCTGCGCAGCGTCGGCATCGACCCCGAACGCTACACCGGCTTCGCCTTCGGTCTGGGCGTGGAGCGCTTCGCGATGCTGCGCTACGGCGTCAACGACCTGCGCGCGTTCTTCGAGAACGATGTGCGTTTTCTTCGGCAGTTCGCCTGATGCGGGGATTGGTGATTCGGGATTTGGGATTCGCAACAGCGCCCTTGTTCCGCACCGCGCCCATCGACTGCTTCTTACGAATCTCCAATCCCGTTTCCCGAATCCCGGCCCTCCATGAAATTCTCTGAAAATTGGCTGCGCAGCCACGTTCCGATCCAGGCCACGCGCGATGAACTGTCCGCGACGCTGACGGCGATCGGTCTGGAAGTCGAAGAGGTCACGCCGCTGGGCGAGTCGCTTGGTCAGGTGGTGGTGGCGCGTATTGTCGAGGCGGTGCGTCATCCCGAAGCCGATCGTCTGCAGGTCTGCAGCGTCGATGCCGGGCAGGGCGAGCTGTTGCAGATCGTGTGCGGCGCGCCGAACGCGCGTGCGGGTCTGGTGGCGCCATTGGCGCTGGTCGGCGCCAAGATCGGCGAGCTGACCATCACTGCGGCCAAGCTGCGCGGTGTGGCGTCCAACGGCATGTTGTGTTCGGCCAAGGAACTGGGTCTGGACAGCGATGCGTCGGGCCTGTTCGAGTTGCCGGACGATGCGCCGGTGGGGCAGGCGCTGGCCGAGTATCTGGGCCTGCCCGATGCCAGCATCGAGATCAAACTCACCCCCAATCGCGCCGATTGTTTCAGCGTACGCGGCATCGCCTTCGATGTGGCCGCCGCGTGCGCCAGCGAAGTGGTGGCGTTCGACGCCGTTGCCGTGGCGCCGGTGTCCACGCGCACGCTGGCAGTGCAACTGGACGCTGGTCAGGATGCGCCGCGCTATTGCGGTCGGGTGATCGAAGGGATCGACCCGGCCGCCAAGACGCCGGTGTGGCTGGCCGAGCGGCTGCGCCGCAGCGGCGTGCGTCCGGTGTCGTTGCTGGTGGACATCACCCAGTACGTGATGCTGGAGCTGGGCCAGCCGATGCACGCATTCGACCTGGAGACCTTGCACGGCCCGATCGGTGTGCGCCGTTCCCGCGCTGGCGAGCAGCTGGCGCTGCTGGACGGGCGCCAGGTCACGCTGGACGACAGTTTTCTGACCATTACCGATGCCGGGCGTCCGGTTGCTTTGGCCGGCTTGATGGGCGGGCTGGACACGCGCGTCACCGAAACCACGCGCAATGTGTTCCTGGAGTCGGCGTACTTCGACCCTGCGGCCATCATGGGGCGCGGCCGCAAACTCGGCCTGCATACCGATGCCGGGCATCGCTTCGAGCGTGGCGTGGATCCGGCATTGCCGCCGCAGGCAATTGAAGTGGCCACGCGCCTGGTGCTGGAACTGGCCGGCGGTACGCCTGGCCCGGTGGTGCATGCGCAGCTGCCGGAGCATCTGCCGCAGCCGGCGCGTATCCGCCTGCGCCGCGCGCGCATTGCACGCGTGCTCGGTATCCAGATCGACGATGCCGACGTCGTGCGTATGCTGCGTGCGCTCGGCATGCACGTCGAGACGGTTGCCGAAGGCTGGGAAGTGATGGCGCCGAGCCGTCGCTTCGACATCGCCATCGAAGAAGATCTGATTGAAGAGCTGGCGCGTATCCACGGTTACGACCGGGTGCCGACCACGCTGCCTGGTGGCGCCAGTCGCATCGCGATGCCAAGCGAAACCCAGCTGGACGAGCTCAGCGTGCGGCGCCAACTGGTGGCGCGCGAGCTGCAAGAAACCATCAATTACGCCTTCGTCGATGCCGCCTTGCTGGAGCGTTGGCAGCTCACCGAAGGGCTGGTGCCGCTGGCGAACCCGCTCAGTGCGGAGTTGGCGATCATGCGTCCGCGCCTGTTGCCGGGCCTGGTCGCCACGTTGGGCCGCAATGCTGCACGTCAGGCTGGGCGGGTGCGCTTGTTCGAATTGGGCAAGGTGTTCGCGGCCGCGGCCGAAACCGGTGCGGCACCCGGGGAATCGCAGCACGTTGCCGCGGCGGTGTGCGGCGATGCGCTGGCGCTGCAGTGGGGCGAGCCCGCGCGCAAGGTGGATTTCCACGATCTGAAGGGCGACCTGATGGCGCTGGCTGCGGCCAGTGGCGCGCAGCTGGAGTTCCAGCCGTCGACGCAGCCGTTCGGGCACCCGGGCCGGTCGGCCGATATCTATCGGGACGGCGTGTGTATCGGCTGGATCGGGCAGGTGCATCCGCGTCTGGCCAAGGCGCTGGACATCAATGTGGACGTGATCGCCTTCGAGTTGCAGCTAATGCCCCTGGTCCAGCGGACCCTGCCACGCGCCGGCGAGCTGTCGCGTTTCCCCTCGGTGCGCCGCGATCTGGCCTTCCTGGTGCCCGACGAGGTGAGCTGGGCGGCAGTGTCGGCCAGCGTACGCACCACGGTCGGGCCATTGTTGCGTGAGGTGCAATTGTTCGACCGCTATGTCGGGCAAGGGGTCGAGCCAGGTTTCAAGAGTCTTGCTATGGGCTTGATTTTGCAGGATAACTCGCGCACTCTCACTGACCGGGACGTCGATGCGGTCGTCGCCGATGTGGTGGCCGTGATCGAGCGCGAGCATCGCGCCCGGATCCGGAGTTGAGGCGGTAACCAGGGGGGTGGCATGGCATTGACGAAAGCGGAGATGGCCGAACGTCTGTTCGACGAGGTCGGTCTGAACAAGCGTGAGGCAAAGGAATTCGTCGACGCGTTCTTCGATGTGCTGCGCGATGCGCTGGAGCAGGGCCGTCAGGTGAAGCTGTCGGGTTTCGGCAACTTCGATCTGCGGCGAAAGAACCAACGGCCCGGTCGCAATCCCAAGACCGGCGAGGAAATTCCGATCTCGGCACGGACGGTGGTGACGTTCCGCCCCGGCCAGAAACTCAAGGAACGGGTGGAGGCTTATGCTGGATCCGGGCAGTAATCGCGAGCTACCGCCGATCCCGGCCAAGCGCTATTTCACCATTGGTGAGGTGAGCGAGCTATGCGACGTCAAGCCGCATGTGCTGCGCTATTGGGAAACCGAGTTTCCCAGCCTGGAGCCGGTCAAGCGGCGCGGGAACCGGCGCTACTACCAGCGCCACGACGTCCTGATGGTGCGTCAGATCCGCGGGCTGCTGTACGAGCAGGGCTATACCATCGGCGGTGCGCGCCTGCGTCTGGAGGGCGATGGCGCCAAGAGCGAGTCGGCGCTGAGCAATCAGATCATCAAGCAGGTGCGGATGGAGCTGGAAGAAGTCCTGCAACTGCTGCGCCGCTAGGAAAACGTTTCACAAAGCCGCTATAATCGCAGGCCGCCCTCGCGGCGGAGCGCAGCATCTTCGGGGTATAGCGCAGCCTGGTAGCGCACTAGTCTGGGGGACTAGTGGTCGTCGGTTCGAATCCGGCTACCCCGACCAAACATCAAGCCCATGACGTCATGTCATGGGCTTTTTTGTTGCGCCGCAACATTGCATTTTTGTGTCTACGACCGCCTGGGAGGATATGCATATCGGCATATCGCGATGCAGCATGAACGGCGCACCAGCGTCCACGTTCTGCAGTCCGGTTCGCTATGGACGTGGGTCACGCAATGGTGCTAAGGAAGGTCTGATCAA
>NZ_JAGHWU010000047.1:0-698 GCF_017746145.1 Xanthomonas sp. D-99
TTGATCAGACCTTCCCTAGGCATCGAGCTCGGCCAGGCGCGCGTTCAGCGCGAGCACGGTGCATCGCAGACTGAGCAGGGTGTGGTCAAAATCTCGGAAAGCGGGGGCTATCAGCTGGCATCGCTATCCCAAGACCCGCTCCATAGCCAAGCCGAGGATGCAGTTCGCCGCCTTGAGCAGAGTCTGGGCCGTGAGTACGACGAAAACAGTGCTCGGCTGGCTGCAAGCAGCGCATATCTTGCAAAAGACAACGGGCTGTCGCGGATCGATCATGTCGTGCTGAGCGAGAACACCAAGTCCGTGCGGCAGGGCGAGAACGTCTTCGTTGTGGAAGGTGCGTTGAACGATCCCGCTCACAAGATGGCGCATATGAAGACGAGTGATGCGATTGCGCAGCCCGTCGAGCAATCGCTCGCGCAATTGCAGGCTTTGGGCGAAACGCAGCGCCAACAGCAATCTCAGCAGCAGGAGCAGTCGATTGCGCCTCAACACCGGATGGTGTGAGGGCTATTGAAATAACGGTTACAGATTCACTTCCACGGCAGCCTGACCGTCGCCAAACCGTCGCGCCCATGCCTGCGCGCGTAGAGGCATAGATCGGCAGCGATGCTGGTAGTGAAACGACAACGGCCGCAGTACGCGGCCGTTGTCGTTAGATCAGGCAGCCAGGATCGTCTTGCCGATTCCCGATTCCCGAT
>NZ_JAGHWU010000047.1:738-7096 GCF_017746145.1 Xanthomonas sp. D-99
CCCAATCCCCAATCCCCAAAATCAATGATCGCTGGAGCGCAATCCATCCACATCCAGGATCAGCGCCATGCGGCCGTCGCCGATCAGGGTGGCGCCGGCGTAGCCGGGGAGGCCGCGCAGGGCGCGGGGCAGGGGCTTGATCACCACTTCCTCGCGGCCGCGGACCTGGTCCACCACCAGGCCGAAGCGGGTTTCGCCAGCCTGCAGCAGCACCACGGTCAGCAGCGGCGGTTGTTCGGCCGGTACGCCCAGCCAACGGCGCAGGTCGATCAGCGGCAGGGTGTGCGAGCGGCGGTCGAGCACGGCGCGGCCGTCGAACCAGCCCAGCGAGGTCTGCGGTGCGTGCAGCACTTCGACCACGCGCGCCAGCGGCAATGCATAGACCGCTTCGCCGGCCTGCACCAGCAGGGTCGGCAGAATCGCCAGGGTCAGCGGCACGCGGATCATGAAGCGGCTGCCGCGGCCCAGTTCGGACTGGATCTGGATCTGGCCGCTGAGTTCGCGGATACGCGACTGCACCACGTCCATGCCGACGCCACGGCCGGAGATGTCGGTGACTTCCACCTTGGTCGAGAAGCCCGGCATGAAGATCAGATGCAAGCACTCGTCGGTGCTGAGGCGGGCGGCGGCTTCGGCGTCGATCAGGCCCTTGTTGCGGGCGATTTCGCGCAGGCGCTCCGGGTCGATGCCGGCGCCGTCGTCCTGGATTTCGATGCTGACGTAGTCGCCTTCCTGCTGCGCCGACAGGCGCACATGGCCGCTACGCGGTTTGCCGGTGGCTTCGCGCAGGGCCGGCGATTCGATGCCGTGGTCGATGGCGTTGCGCACCAGGTGCACCAACGGGTCGGCCAGGGCTTCGACCAGATTGCGGTCCAGCTCCGTTTCGGCGCCGATCAGCTCGAGTTCCACTTCCTTGGACAAGGTGCGTGCGACGTCGCGGGCCACCTTGGGGAAGCGGGCGAACACCTTGCTGACCGGTTGCATGCGGGTGCGCATGACCGCGGTCTGCAGGCGTGCGGTGGCGATGTCCAGCGTGCTGACTGCGCGGTCCAGTTCTTCGTCGCGCAGGCGGGTGCGCAAGGTCTTCAAGCGATTGCGCGAGAGCACCAGTTCGCCGATCAGGTTGACGATGGCGTCCAGGCGCTTGGTGTCCACGCGCACGGTCTGTTCGGCTTCTGCGCCGGTCTTGGCCGCGCCCTTGCCGCCCGCCTTGGGGGCGGGCGCATGCGCATCGTCGCCATGTGCGGCAGCAACCGGCTTGGCAGCGGCCGCCTGCGGCGCGGCCTTGAGCACCGGCGGGGCGCTCTTGGCGTCGAACTGCGCGATCAACGTGGCCGGCGCGTGCGGCACGGCTTCGCCCGAGCCCATGGCATCCAGCATGGCCTGCAGATAATCCAGCGATTGTTGCGCGGCATCGAAGTGATGCGCCTGCAGCACCGCCTGGCCCGAGCGCGCCATGCCCAGGGTTTCTTCGGCGGCGTGGCACAGCTCCACCATTGGTTTTATCGCCAGAAAGCCGGCGCCGCCCTTGAGCGTGTGGAAGCCGCGGAACACCGCGTTGAGCTGGTCGGCTTCTTCTGGCGCCTGTTCCAGCGACACCAGCTGTTCGCCGAGGCGATCCAGGATTTCCTGGGCCTCGACGATGAAATCGGCAGCAATATCGTCTGGAACAGCACTCATGGTTACAGCCCCAATCCGGACAGCAGGTCGTCGGCGTCGTCCTGCGACACCGCGTGACGGTCCAGGCCCTTGACAGCAGGACCGGCAAGACCGCCGTCGTCTTTCTTCGGTTCGATGTTCTTCGGCGGCAGGCCGAGCGCACCGAAGCCTTCATGCACGCGCCGCACGATACCGGCCACGCGACGGATGATCTGCCCGCTCAGGTCCTGGTAGCTCTGCGCCAGCGACAGCTCGGTCAGGTTGTGGCGCATCTTTTCCAGCAGCGCGCCCTGATCCTGATTGAGCCCGCCGCTGCGCAGCTGGTTGGCCAGCTCGCGGCATTCTTCGACCAGATCCAGCGTGCGGTGGCTGGCCTTTTCGGTCATTTCCACCACGTGGTCCAGGCGCGAGCAGGCATCGTCCAGCTCGCCGGCTTCTTCGGGCACGGTGGGCAGTTCGCCCAGCGCCTGGCCGAGTTCGCGGGCGAGCCGGCTCAGGCTCTGCATCATCGGGCGCGTGCGCAGGGCGGCCAGATGATCCACCTCGCGACGCCAGGCGACCTGGTCACCGCTTTCCAGCGCATCCAGCGCGCCTTGCAGGCGCTCGATCAACGCGGCACGTTCGGCATCGGTTTCCACGGTGGCGTTCATCAGGCGGTCGCCGCCAGACGTTCGAACACCTTGCCCAGCTTTTCTTCCAGCGTCTGGGCGGTAAACGGCTTGATGATGTAGCCGTTCACGCCGCACTGGGCCGCTTCGATGATCTGCTCGCGCTTGGCTTCGGCGGTCACCATCATCACCGGCAGGTGCTTGAGCTTGGCATCGGCGCGGATGTTGCGCAGCAGGTCGATGCCGGTCATGCCGGGCATGTTCCAGTCGGTGACCACGAAATCGAACGGGCCGGCACGCAACGCCGCCAGGGCGCTGTTGCCGTCTTCGGCCTCTGCGGTATTGGTGAAGCCGAGATCGCCCAACAGATTCTTGACGATACGTCGCATCGTCGAGAAGTCGTCCACGATCAGGATCCGCATGTTCTTATTCACATCAAGCTCCTAACACAAAAAATTAGTCGTCAATTTCGACACCGGCATCGGCCAGCTCGAAGACTTTGAGGCGGCCCCGCAAACGCACCACTGCCTGGCCGTGGATCTGGCACACGCGCGATTCGCTGACACCGAGCACGGCGCCGATTTCCTTCAGGTTCAATTCCTGTTCGTAGTACAGCGACAGCACCAGCTGCTCGCGCTCGGGCAGCTGGCCGATGGCCTTGCCCAGCTCGCGGCCGAATTCGCCACGCTCCATCATCTGCTGCGGATTGGGGCCACCCTTGGCGGTGGTGTCCAGCTCGCCGTGATCTTCGATGCGCGATTCCAGGCTCAGCACCTGGCCACGTGCGGCATCTTCCATCAGACGCAGATAATCGGGCAGCGGCATTTCCATGGCGGCGGCCACTTCGGTGGCGGCGGCGGCGCGGCCGGTGTTCTGTTCGATCTTGCGCACGGCGGCGGCGGCATCGCGGGCACGGCGGTGCACCGAACGCGGCACCCAGTCGCCCCTGCGAATCTCGTCGATCATCGAGCCGCGGATGCGGATCGAGGCATAGGTTTCGAACGAAGCGCCCTGTTCGGAGTCGTAGCTGCGCGAGGCTTCGATCAGGCCGATCATGCCGGCCTGGATCAGGTCGTCCACTTCCACGCTGGCCGGCAGGCGCGCTGCCAGATGGTGGGCGATGCGGCGGACCAGGTCGGCGTGCTGGGTCACCACGTCGTTGGCGTTGTTGCGCTGCACGGCGCGGTACTGCGCGCTGGCCGTGGTTGCGGTAGCGGTGCTCATGCGGCCACTCCCCGTTGGATGATGCGTTCGACAAAGAACTCGACGTTGCCGCGCGGCACGGTCGGGGCCTGCCAGCGCGAAGTACGGCGTGCGATTTCTGCGATGGCCTGCGCCGACGGACTGGCGGGGTAGGCCTTGATGACCGGTTGCTGGCGCTGCACCGACAGGCGCAACCAGTCGTCCTGCGGCACATGGCCGAGATAGTTCAGCGAAACATCGCCGAGGAATTTTTCGCACACGCGCGAGAGCTTGTCGTAGAGCAGGCGACCTTCGTTGGGGTCGCGCACCATGTTGGCGATGATCTGCAGGCGGTCCACGCCGCGTTCGCGCGAGAGCACCTTGATCAGCGCGTAGGCGTCGGTGATCGAGGCCGGCTCGTCGCAGACCACCACCACGGTGTCCTGGGCGGCCTGGCAGAAGGTCAGCACGCTGTCGGTGATGCCGGCGGCGGTGTCGATGACCATCACGTCCAGGTCGCGTTCCAGTTCGGAGAACACGTTGACCAGGCCGATGTGCTGGGCCGGGGCCAGTTCGGCCATGTGGCGGCGACCGGAAGCGGCCGGCACCACCAGCACGCCGCCGGGCCCTTCGATGATGACTTCATCGAGCGTGCAACGGCCGGCGATCAGGTCGGCCAGGGTGTACTTGGGCGCCAGGCCCAAGACCACGTCCAGGTTGGCCAGGCCGAGGTCGGCGTCCAGCAGCAGGGTGCGTTTGCCCATGTCGGCAAGCGCCACGGCCAGGTTGGCGGAGATGTTGGTCTTGCCCACGCCACCCTTGCCGCCGGTCACGGCAATGGTGCGCACCGGGCCCAAGGGCTCGGGACGGGTCGCCGACAGGGGGAAGGCGTTGGTCAGCTTGGCGTATTCACGCGACTGCATGGTTGTGCTCCGGAGTACAGGGCTTATCGGCAGCGCGCCGCAAATCTTCAAGGCGAAGAACGAGACTGGCGGCATTGGCGCGGTGCAGGTCGTCGGGGACCCGCTGTCCGTCAGTCACCCAGGTGATGGGCATTTGGTGGTCGACCACCACCGACAAGGCGCTGCCGAAGCGGCCGGTCTCGTCGAGTTTGGTCAGCACCACGCCTTGGGGCTTGGCGTGGGCGAAGCGGCGTACGACCTCGTCGAGGTCGGAAAAATGGGCGTTGGCAGGCAATACCAGCAGCGAGGTGACCTGCTGGGCGGTGCGCAGCCAGTTCAGCTGGGCGGCCAGGGCACGGTCGCGCTGGCCCATGCCGGCGGTGTCGATGAGCACCAGCTTGTAGTCGCGCAGGCGCTCCAGCAGGTCCAGCAGGCTTTCGGCGCTGTCGGCCTCGTGCACCGCGATGCCGAGCTGGCGGCCGTAGCTGTGCAGCTGCTCGCGGCCGCCCACGCGCTGGGTGTCGGTGGTGACCAGGGCCACGTCGCGCGGGGCGTGCTGGGCGGCAAAGCGCTGGGCGAGCTTGGCGATGGTGGTGGTCTTGCCGGCGCCGGTCGGCCCGACCAGGGCGATGACGCCGCCACGTTCCAGCGGGTCGACCGGGGCCACCGGCAGCCGCTTGGACAGCAGGCCCAGCATCAGGCCGCGGCCACGGTGCAATTCGGTATCGGCCGGGATCTGCAGGGCGATATCGCGGGTCAGGCCGGCGTCGAAACCGTAGTCGTCCATCAGTTCCAGCGCCTGGGCGCGCACCGGCGAGCCACGCAGGCGCTCGTCGGTGAGGCGGTTCATTTCGCGCTCGATCATCTGCCGCATCAGCGCCAGTTCGCCGCGCAGCTGCTTGAGTTCTTCGTCGTTCTGCGGTGCGGGCGTGGCGGCAACCGGCACGGCGGCCAGGGCCGGCGGGGCGACCACGATCGGCGGCAGCGCGGCCGGCGGCAGGATCTGCGGCAGGGCATCGTCCAGATCGAAGTCGGCTTCGTCGGCGAAGGCGTCGTCGTCCTGGCCTGCGGCAGCGAAGGCCGGCGCGGTGACCAGTGCCGCAGCGACCGGCGCGGGTGCCTGCACCCCCGTGGCCGGGACGGCCGGGCGCTGCACCGGGGCAGTCGTCAAAAAGTCGGCGAACAACTGTTCCGGCACGGCCGACAGCGCGTGTTCCTGGCGCGGCGCGGCGGTGACGGCAACCGCGTGGGCGAGTGCCTGGGCAGCGGGCGAAGGAATGCTGGCGGTGCGCACCGGAGCGGCGACCGGCGCCTGGCGCGGCACGCTGACCGGCTGGCGCAGCGCCATGGCGGCGATCATGTCGTCGGCGGCGCTGGCGACGCGCTGACGCTGGCTGGCCTCGGCGTCGGCAGACGGCTTGAGCAGCGCGTGCACCGGTGCAGCGGGCTTGGCCGGAGCTTGCGGGGCAGGCGCCTGCTGAGCGGGAGCCTGCTGGTGCTGTGCGGAGGCCGGGGTGTCGGAGCGCGCGGTTTCCAGGGCGCGCTGCACGAGCTCTTCGTCGTAATTGCTGGCAGCGACGATCTCGATGCCTTCGGCGGTGCGACGGTTGGACAGGATCACCGCGTCCGGGCCGTGCTCTTCACGCACCATGCGGAATGCGGTGCGCATGTCCGGGGCGACAAAGCGTTTGATTTTCATGCGAAGTGCCTCCAGGAACGGGACCCGCCGGACGCCGGACGGGTGTGCGATGAATGTGGGTGTGTTGCCAGCGTCATGAGTTGCCTGTCCCGTTTGTGTTCCAAGTCCTGCCATCCGCCCCGCAGCGGTGGAGCTGTCTGCGGTCTCGCCAGAGCTAATGCATGCGGTGTGCCAAAACCGCAGTGCTGGATTTCTGGCGCTCGATCAGGATGGTTGCGCGTGCGGCGGCTGCCCCTGTTGCCCCCATCCGCCCTTCGGGCAACTTCCCCCGCAGGCGGAGGAGGGTAGGGGTTGGTGCAACGCCGCTG
>NZ_JAGHWU010000047.1:7126-37425 GCF_017746145.1 Xanthomonas sp. D-99
GGGAGAAGGTGGCGCGCAGCGCCGGATGAGGGCGGTTGGTGCCGTGAGAGTCCACCTGCGGGAACATCGCGAGACGGCAGCCCCCCATCCGCCCTTCGGGCACCGTCCCCCGCAGACGGGGGAAAGGGAGGGGTTGGTGCAACGCCGCTGCAGCGCTGGCAACCCGTTGCCTTCTCCCGCAGGCGGGAGAAGGTGGCGCGTAGCGCCGGATGAGGGCGGTTGGTGCCGTGAGAGTCACACCTGCGGGAACATCGCGAGACGGCTGCCCCCATCCGCCCTTCGGGCACCGTCCCCCGCAGGCGGGGGAAGGGAGGCGTTGGTGCAACGCCGCTGCAGCGCTGGCAACCCGTTGTCTTCTCGCGCGGGCGGGAGAAGGTGGCGCGCAGCGCCGGATGAGGGGCGCTAGTCTTTAGCTGATCGTGCCGACCAGCTTCAGGCGCTTGTCTTCCGGCACTTCGCTATAGGCCAGCACCGACAGGCTGGGCACGCTGTGGCGGACCAGGCGGGCAAGTGCGGCGCGCACCTGGCCGGGGACCAGCACCACCGCCGGTTCGTTGCGGGCTTCCTGCTTGCCCACGCAATCGGCCAGGCTCTGGTGCAGGCGTTCGGCCAGCCCGGGCTCCAGCGCCACGCCGTTGCCGTGGGTGGATTCCTGCAGGACGCGCTCCAGCTGCGGGGCCAGGGTGAACACCGGCAGCTCCGCCGACATGCCGGCGATTTCCTGCACGATGAAGCGACCCAGCGAGGTACGCACGGCGGCGGTGAGGGTGGCCGGGTCCTGGCTATGCGGGGCGTGTTCGACCAGCGCTTCGACGATCTTGCGCAGCTGCCGCACCGGGATCTTCTCGATCAGCAGGTTCTGCAGCACGCGCACCACCACCGACAGCGGCAGGGCCTTCGGGGTGAGGTCTTCGACCATCTTAGGCGCGGTCTTGGCCAGGGTCGCCAGCAACTGCTGGACCTCCTCGTGGCCGAGCAATTCGGGGGCGTGTTCGCGGATCAGGTGCGACAGGTGGGTGGCGACCACGGTCGCCGGGTCGACCACGGTGTAGCCCATCGATTCGGCATAGGCGCGCTGGTGCGGCTGGATCCAGGTGGCGTCCAGGCCGAATGCCGGGTCCTTGCCGGGGATGCCGTCGAGCTGGCCGAGCGCGCCGCCTGGGTCCAGCGCCAGTTCGCGGTCGGAATAGATTTCTGCGGTGGCCACCGGCACGCCATGCACCAGTAGCCGGTAGGCATTGGCCGACAGTTCCAAGTTGTCGCGGATATGCACCGGCGGCACCAGGAAACCGATGTCCTGGGTGAGCTTGCGGCGCACGCCCTTGATGCGCGCCATCAGTTCGCCGCCCTGGTTCTTGTCCACCAGCGGGATCAGCCGGTAGCCCACTTCCAGGCCCAGCGGGTCGATCGGGCGCAGCTCGTCCCAGCTCAGTTCGGCGCTGGCCTGGGCGGCGGTCGCAGCGGCGGCCGCCTGCGGATCGGCCGCCGGATCGCCGGCCGCCGGTTTTGCCAAGCTGCGCTTGTACAGCTTCCAGGCGATCACGCCCAGGACCAGGCCCAGCGTCAAAAACGCGACGTTCGGCATGCCCGGCACCAGGCCGACCAGGCCGAGGATGGCCGCAGCCACCGCCAACGCGCGGTGCTGGCCGAACACCTGGCTGACCATGGCCCCACGCATGTCCTGCGCACGCGAGGCGCGGGTCACCAGCAAGGCGACCGAAGAGGAGACCAGCAGGGCCGGCAGCTGCGCCACCAGGCCGTCGCCGATCGACAGCAGGGTATAGGTGGAGGCGGCATCCATGAAGCTCATGCCGTGCTGGAGCATGCCCACCGCCATGCCGCCGATGAGGTTGATGAACAGGATCAGGATGGCGGCGATGGCGTCGCCGCGGATGAACTTGTTGGCGCCGTCCATCGCACCGTAGAAGTCGGCTTCCTCGCGCACTTCCTCGCGGCGGGCCTTGGCCTCCTCACGCGTCAGCAAACCGGCGTTGAGGTCGGCGTCGATGGCCATCTGCTTGCCGGGCATGGCGTCCAGGATGAAGCGCGCGGTCACTTCCGACACGCGTCCGGCACCCTTGGTGATGACCACGAAGTTGATGATGGTCAGGATCGCGAAGACCACGATACCCACGGCGTAATTGCCGCCGATCACGAACTGGCCGAAGGCCTCGATGACCTTGCCGGCCGCGGCGTGGCCGTCCTGGCCGTTGATCAGGATCACGCGGCTGGAGGCGACGTTGAGCGCCAGTCGCAGCATCGTGGTCATCAACAGCACGATCGGGAAAATGGTGAATTCCAGCGGGCGCTGCACATACACCACCGCCAGCAGCACCATCAGCGAGATGGCGATGTTGAAGGTGAACAACGCATCCAGCACCGGCGCGGCCAGCGGCACCATTAGCATGGCCAGCATGGCCATCAACGCCAGCGGGGCGCCCAGGCCGTTGCGCAGCAACTCCATGACGCGGCGGGCGTTCATCGGCGCGGGGCGGGCGCTCATGCGCCGGCTCCCTTGCCGAACTCATCCACCTCGAGCGACGGCAGTTCCGGCATCGGGCCGCCGTTCCAGCCACGCAGCTGGTAGACGTAGGACAGCACCTGGGCCACGACCGAATAGAGTCTCACGGGAATTTCCTTGCCGATTTGCGCTTCCCTATACAAGGCGCGTGCCAAAGGCGGCGCGGTGACGATCGCCACCCGGTGCTGTTCGCCGGCTTCGCGGATGCGGAAGGCCATTTCGTCCACCCCCTTGGCCGCCACGATCGGGGCGCGCATCTTGCCGCCTTCGTACTTGAGGGCCACCGCGTAGTGGGTCGGGTTCATCAGCACCACGTCGGCCTTGGGCACCGCTTCCATCATCTGGCGCTGCGACATCTGCATCTGCATCTGGCGGATGCGGCCCTTCACTTCCGGGCTACCCTCGCTTTCCTTCATCTCGCGCTTGATCTCTTCGCGCGTCATCTTCAGCTTCCGCAGCCAGTTCCACTTCTGGTAGGGCGCGTCGATGGCGGCCAGCAGCACCAGCGCGCCGGCGGTGTAGAACAGCAGGCTCTTGGTGAAGTCCAGCCCGTTGCCGATGGCCTGTTCCAGCGGCTGGTTCACCAGCGAGCGCAGGCCGTGCAGGCCCCTGGAGATGCAGAAGCTGGCGGCCAGCCCGACAAACAGCAGGCGCAGCACCGACTTGATCAGCTCGGCCAGGCTGTTGCTGCCCCACATGCGCTTGATCCCGTTGGCGGGGTTGAGTTTGGTGAGGTCGGGCATGATCGCCTTGCCGGAGAAGCGCAGGCCGCTCATCATCAGCGGGCCGGCCAGCCCGGCAGCCAGGCAGATGCCGATCAGGGGCAGCATCACCCACAGCAACTGCAGCAGCAGATCGCCGAAATGGCCGAACAGCGCCATCGGGTTCTCGCGCATCTTCGGGTCCGGGCTGAGCGCGGTCTTCATCCACACCGCAGCGCCATCGCCGATGCCACGGGCCAGCACCATCAGCGCGAACACGCCGGCACCGAACACCGCCGCGGTCGACAACTCGCGCGACTGCGGGATGTTGCCCTGCTCGCGGGCCTCGCGTAGGCGTTTTTCGGTGGGAAGCTCTGTACGCTCGCCGCCGTCTTCGGACTCGGACATGGAGGTGCCGGTGGGGGATTAGCCCAACCGATGCAAGCGGCGTTCCAGTTTGTGGAGCTGGGAATCGGGAATCGGGAATCGGGATTCGGGATTCGGGATTCGGAAAAGCGGTGGCTGCGGGTTGCACCTTAGGCCAGACGCCGGGGCTGCAGCGAGCGGCTCAGCTGGCCGGGCGGCGCGGGCCGTCGCGCTCGGCAACCACGGTGGCGATGAAGCGTTCGGCGTCCATCGGGCGGCCCAGCAGATAGCCTTGCAGCTGGTCGCAGCCCAGCCGTTCCAGGGTGTTGCGCTGGGCGAGGGTTTCCACGCCTTCGGCCACCACTTGCAGGCGCATGGTGTGCGCCAGCGCCACCACGGCCGCCACGATGGCGATGTCTTCGGCGCTGCCGTCCATGGCCTGGACGAAGCTGCGGTCGATCTTGAGCTCGTGCGCCGGCAGCTTGCGCAGGTAGAGCAGGTTGGAATAGCCGGTGCCGAAGTCGTCGATGGCGATGCGCACGCCCAGCGCATTGAGCTGGCCCAGGGTGCGCAGGCAGGCCTCGGCGTCGCGCATGGCCATGGTTTCGGTGATTTCCAGGGTGAGCTGGCCAGGGGCCAGCGCATACTCGCTCAGCGTGGTGGCCACTTCGTCCAGCAGGCTGGGCGAGGCCAGCTGGAGGGCCGACAGGTTGACCGCCACCCGCCAGTCGCCGTGCCCGGCCTGCCGCCAGTCGCGCATCTGGCGGCAAGCCTGCCGCAGCACCCAGCTGCCGAGCAGGCCGATCATGCCGCTGCGTTCGGCCAGCGGAATGAAGCTGTCCGGCGGCACCAGGCCGCGTTCCGGGTGCTGCCAGCGGATCAGCGCTTCGGCGCCGATCGGGCGGCCGTCCTCGGCGCAGTACTTGGGCTGGTAATGCAGCACGAACTGCCCCAGTTCCAGCGCGCGCGGCAGTTCCTGCAGCAGCTGCAGGCGGTCGCGGGTGGTGGCCGTCATCGAGCGTTCGAAAAAGCTGTAGCGGTTGCGGCCGGCATGTTTGGCATGGGTCATTGCCGCATCGGCATGCGTCAGCAGCTGGTGCTCGCTACCGGCGTCTTCCGGGTACAGCGCAATGCCAATGCTGCTGCTCAGGCGCAGCTCGTGGTTGGCAACCAGGAACGGTACCGCCAGCGCCTGCACCAGATGCGCGGCCAGCGCAGCGGCATCTTCCGGGTCGACGATGTCGGCCACCAGCACGAATTCGTCCGCGCCCAGCCGCGCCAGGCTGCCATGCGCGCGCCGGTGCGCGTTCAAGCGCTCGGCCAC
Organism: Xanthomonas sp. D-99; assembly: GCF_017746145.1. Taxonomy (NCBI): domain Bacteria; kingdom Pseudomonadati; phylum Pseudomonadota; class Gammaproteobacteria; order Lysobacterales; family Lysobacteraceae; genus Xanthomonas; species Xanthomonas sp. D-99. The sequence goes on from NZ_JAGHWU010000047.1 coordinate 12,039, forward strand.
GACCACCAGCAGGCGGTCGCCCAACGCATGACCATAACCATCGTTGATCACCTTGAAGCCGTCCAGGTTGATCAGCATGACCGCAAAGCGCTGCCCCTGGCGCTGGGCGCGTTCGATGTTCTGCACGAGATGCTCGTGCAGCAGGATGCGGTTTGGCAGCCGGGTGAGTGGGTCGTGCAGCGTCGCCAGTGCCAGTTCGGCATTGGCCTTGGCCAGCGATTGCGCCAGCACATCGGTGCGCTGCTGAAAGCGGCGCGACAGCAACGAAATGACCAGCGCCAGCATCAGCAGGACCAAGGTCACCAGCACCACGACCGCCGTCAGCCACGACAACGGCAGATGCGTCTCGGCAACCGCGCCACACACGCTACCGGGCGCGAACTGCGCGGCGGCCATGCCGGTGTAATGCATGCCCACGATCGCCACGCCCATGATCGAGGCGGCGATCAGACGCAGGCTGGAGCGTTGCCCATCGTGGCGCAGCCGGAACGCGATCCACAACGCGGCAGCAGAGGCGCCGATGGCGATGGCGATCGACAGCCCGAACAGCAGCGGGTCGTAGCGAATGGCCGGCACCATGCGCAGCGCATCCATGCCCATGTAATGCATCAGCGCGATGCCAAGCCCCATCAACAGCGCACCCAGGCCCAACCGGAGCAACGGCAGGTCCGTGCGCGAGGTCAGCCAGAGCGCCAGCGCCGAGGTCAGGATCGCCGCCAGCATCGAATAACACGTCAGCGCCAGGTCGTAGCCCAGCGGAATCGGCAGGCGGAACGCCAGCATGCCGACGAAGTGCATGGACCAGATGCCCATGGCAATGGCGCCGCCCACCAGCCACGCGGCCGCAATGCCGCCGCGACTGGCAGTGGTACGTGCGGCCAGATACAGCGCGGTGTAGGAAGCCAGCACGGCCACCACCAGCGACAGCATCACCATGCCAGGGTTGTAGGTTCCGACCACCTATCCAGTTCCCACGTCGAAAGACGCGTTGCCCAAGACCTAGCGACCCCTTGCGCGACTTCTTGAGCGCGGGAAGCGGCCAATGCCATCAACCCCGCGTTGCCGCCACAGACGGCACGCTTCAAGGTCCTGCGGCCGTCCGCGTACGCAGTCGGCGTACGCAATCACGGCATGTTCGCCCACATCGACTGCCGGCGCGCCGGGGCCTGCCAACGAGACGCGTGCGCTTCCTTCCTGAGCGCGCCGGCATGGCCTGGCCGCCGGCGCGGCTCATGCCACCGAACTTTCCGGTTCCTCCGGCTCGATGCGGTTACGGCCGGAGCGCTTGGCCCGATACAGCGCTTCGTCCGCACGCGCCAGCAGCGAGGCGGCGGTGTCGCCGACGCGGAACCAGGACACGCCCACCGAACAGGTCACCTGCAGCGGGCGTGCGGCACCCACCTCGTACGGAGCAAGACTGAGCGCTTCGTGGATGGCGCGCAGCCGCTGCTGGCTCTGTTGGCTCATGCCTGGCAGCAACAGCAGCAATTCTTCGCCGCCGTAGCGGCCCACCTTGTCCGAATCGCGCAGGCAGGCCGTCAGCCGCGCGCCCACCTTGGCCAGCACCGCATCGCCGACCAGATGCCCATGTTCGTCGTTGACCTGTTTGAAGTGGTCCAGATCGATCAACACCACCGCCAGCGGATGCTCGCCGTGCGCGTAGCCCTGCAGTTCTTCGGCCATCGCTTCCAGGATGCCGGAGCGATTGAGCAGGCCGGTCAGTGCGTCGTGGCTGGCCTTCAAGGCCAGCGCCGCACGCGCGTTTTCCAGTTCGCGTTTTTCGCGCTCCAGTTGGTAAGTGCGCTCGGATACCAATTCGGCCAGCATGCGTTCGCGCGCCACCAGATGGCGGTGCCGCCAGCGCCACAGGCCGATCAGCAGGCCGCCGCCGATCAACACATACAGCGCAATCGCCGGCGGGCTGCGCCACCACAGTGGCGCGACCGCGAAGGGCAGGTCGGCGATCGGCGAAGCGGTGCGACGGTAGCGGTCCAGCACCTGTACCTGCAGACGGAAATGCCCGGAGGGCAGCGGCGGCTGGTCGATGGACAGGTTGTCGCTCTGGATCCACTGGTCGTGCAGGCCGAGCAGGCGATAACGCACCGTCAGGCGGCTGGGGTCGTCGTAGACCTCCATCGTCGACAGCTCGATGTGCAAGGGCTTGTCGCTCCAGCCCAGCAGCTGCCCGCGCTGCACCGGCATGCCGCCGCGGCTGACGCTGTCGATGCGCACGCTGGGCTGGCGTTCGTCGAACAGGCGCGCCGGGTCGCTCACGTGGCTCACGCCGCGTGCGGTGCCGATCCACACCGAACCATCCGGATCTTCGGCAAACGCAGCCTCGGAAACGTCATCCCAGATCAGCCCCTGCGACTGCGACAGATGCGCCCAGCGCTCGCCGTCGTAAACCTCGACGCCGCGTGCATGGCCGACCCAGACCCGGCCGACGCTGTCGCCGCGCAGCAGGTACACGCCGACATCGCGCAGCGCCTCGTCGCTGATTTCCTGAAGGTCCAGGCCGTCGTGCAACAACATGCCGTGCCACAGGCCGGGGCGATAGAACGCCAGCCATACCTCACCGCTGTCGCTGATGTGGAATTTGGCGATCCATGGCTCCGGCGTGCCGCCGTTGACCTTGACCTTGACCTTGGACCACCGCCCATCGCGCAGCCGGAACAAGCCGTTGGAGCTGGAAACCCACAGCGTGCCGTCGGCGGTTTGCTGGACGTCGGTGTAGGCGATGGCGGGCACGTCGGCCACCTCCTGCAGGCTGCCGCCGTCGAGCGGGTGTTCGATCACGAACAAGCCGCCGGCGCTGAGCATCCACAGCCGGCCCTGGCGGTCGATCAGCAGGCGACGCGCAGTGCGCGGCAGCTTCGCGATCTGCGCGCTGTGCCCGTCCGGCCAGGTGCGGCGCAGGAAACCGGCCGAATTCAGCGTCCACAGGGTGCCGTCTGCGCTGCGCTGCATGCCCACGACCTGGATCCCGGCGCTGTGCAGGGCCGGGACGAAGCGCTCGCCCGGGTCGGCCTGGCGGCCGATGCCGTGCTCGTTGCCGACCAGCAGCGCGCCTTGCGCGTCGCGGGCGATCGACCAGGTCGGCGCGGCCGGCATGCCTTGCGAAGCGTCCCAGTTTTCGATCCATTCGTAGCCGGCCCAGCGCACCAGCCCTTCGCCGTCGACGGTCATCCATACATCGCCGTCGCGATCCACCAAGATCGCATCGCTGCTGCCGGGCGGTAGCCCATTGTCCGCGCCGAAAGTGCGCCAGTGGCCGTTTTCCCAACGCGCCAGTCCGTCGTTACGACGCACCAGCACGCGTCCTTCGCGGTCCATCACCAGCGATGCCGGCCGCCCGACCGTGCTGCCATCCAGCAGCGGCAGCGAGCGAACACTGAAGGCGGTCGTCCCGCGCGCGCGATAGAGCAGGGTGCCCGCACCGCGCACCCACAGCCCGCCATCGTGGTCACGCAACACGCTGTACCACCGGTCGTCCGGCACGCCGTGTTCGGGCCCGAACACCTGCACCTTGCGCTGCGCATCGATGGCGCACAGCTTACGTGCGCAGCCCACCCACAGCGTGTCGCCGTCCACCGACAGGCTCAGCGACTTCGCCAACTCGGGAACGCGTACCCGGGTTGCCGTGTCCAGCAACGGTTCGCTGTGCCAGCGATCGTTGGCGCGGCCCTGCAGGATTTCCAGCGTGCCGCCATTGGCCAGCACCGTGCCCCAGGACAGGGTGGCGAGCTGCATCTGCTCCCCCAGGTGCTCGGCTTCATCCGGCTGCAGTTTGCGGAAGCCGTGCTCGTCGCCGACGAACAAGGCCTGGAAGCCGGCCACCCATAGTCGCCCATCGGCGGTTTCGGCGATCGAGGTGGTGGGCTCGTTGCGCAGGCCATCCAGCGGGACCTGTTGGAAGATGCGCCCGTTGTAGCGATACAGCCCGCTCTCGGTGCACACCCACAGCAAGGTGGCGCGGGTCTGCAGCAGGCAGGTACCGGCAAGCCCGAGCAGGCCCTGGTCGTGGGCATAGCGGCGGATGCTGGCGCTTTGCGCACCGGCCAGGTCGGCCAACGACAGCAACGCCAACAGCAACACCATGGCAAGCGGTGCACGCCGGTGCGATGACCTCCATTGGCGGTGCTCAAACCCCACGGACGTTGCAGTCTCCCACGCATCGGCAATGCGGTCCGCGCCCCTCGCGCGGTGTCTCAGCCTTGCCTCGGCAACCCCCCATCGCAGGCTGCATTGGAACAACTAGCGGCGGCCGACGCGTATTTCTTTAATGCTTCAGCGAGCATGACAGCGTGAGGATCTGGCGAACGCGGCTGTCAGCTCGCGTGTTGTACGACGCTGGTCACACGTTTGCGCAAGCACAATCACCCGCAATCCCTACAGGGCTTTCCACGCGTGGTCATTGGCAGGAGCAGCGTGTGTTGATCGAAGGCTGCACTCGGTTGCCAGCGCTCAGGTGCCTTCAGGGTCCGCGTGGGACGGGTGCGGCGCGCGGCTTAAGTCACCTGCGCTGCCGTCACACCTGATCGAACGTGTCCAGCGGCACGTGGTCGTAATCGACACGATTGCGGCCACTGCGCTTGGCCCTGTACAGCGCCGCGTCGGCGCGCGCCAGCAGTTGCTCAAGCGTTTCGCCACGCTGAAACCAGGCCACGCCGACCGAACAGGTGACATGCAGCCAGCCGCCATCGATGGGGTAGTCGCCGCAGATGCCGCGGTGCAGGGCGTCCAGCCGATGCGTGGCATCCAGGTTCAAACCAGGCAGCAGCGCCAGCAATTCTTCGCCGCCGTAACGGCCGATGCGGTCGTCGCCGCGCATCAGGGTGTCCATGCGGCGGCCGACCCCGGCCAGGACGGCGTCGCCGGCCAGATGGCCATGCTGGTCGTTGACCAGTTTGAAGTGGTCCAGATCGATCAACACCACCGCCAGCGGACGCCCGTTGTGTTCGGCATGCAGCAGCATCTCGCGCAACGCGGCCAGGATGCCGGCGCGGTTGAGCAGGCCGGTGAGTTCGTCGTGGGTGGCCTTGAGCGAGAGTTCGGCGCGCGCTGCTTCCAGATCGCGCTTGTCCTGTTCCAGCTCGGCGGTGCGCTTGGCTACCAGCTGCTCCAGTTCGCGCTTGCGTCGCAGCAGTTTGGCGGTGCGCCAACGCAGCAGCGCGATCACCGCCGCGATGCTCAGCAGCACGTATCCGACAATGGCCCAAACGCCCCGCCACCACGGTGGCACCAGCTCGAACCCGAAGCGGGTGATCGGGCTGCTGCTGCGCTGGTAGGCATCCATCGCCTGCACTTCCAGCGTGTAACTGCCCGGCGGCAGCAGCGGGTAGGTCAGGTGGCTGAGCGAGGTGCTGGTCCAGCTGGCCTGATGGCCTTCGACCCGGTAACGGAAGCTGACGCGGTCCGGGCCGCCCTCCGCCCCCGGGGTGCTGAGTTCCACATCCAGCGGCACCTGCGACCACTCCACCCGGGCTTGCGGCAGCAGCGGTTGGCTGCCGCGGCGCACATGCAGGATGTCCACCCGCAGCGGCGCCGCGGCGAACACGCGCATCGGATCCAGCAAGTGGGTCAGGCCACGGCTGCTGCCGAGCCAGACGCTGCCATCGGTATCTTCGAAAAATGCATTGGCCGACATGTCGTCCCACAACAGCCCTTCCGTGCGCGTGGCCCGCGCCCAACGCCCGTTCTGGTACACATCCAGGCCCTGGCTGCTGCCCAGCCATAGCCGGCCCTTGCTGTCGTGACGCAGGATGAAGGGCATCACCCGTGCCACCAGCGGGTCGTCCACGGCGGCAAGCGTCAACCTGCCGTCGGCCTGCAGCCGGCCGTGCCACAGCCCGGTATCGCGCAGCGACAGCCAGACTTCGCCATCGGCGCTGAAATCGAGCAGGAAGAAATCCTGGCTAGGCAGGTCGCCGCGCACCTGCACGCGCTGCCAGCGGCCGTCTTTGGCCTGCAGGAACAGGCCTTCGCGCGTGCTGGCCCACAGCCGCCCCTGCGGATCCAGGTCGATATCGCCCACGAAGGCGGCCGGCAGCGCCGTTTCGCGCTCGGCGCTCAGTGGGGTGCCGCGCTGCACGCGGTACAGCCCGCGCGGGGTGGTGATCCACAAAGTGCCGGCCGTATCGAACATCAGCCTGTTGATCGGCAGGTCGAGCTGCAGCACATCGGTGGTCTTGCCGCTACGCGGGTCGCGCCGCGCCACGGCCCCGGACGAGCGCGCCACCCAGGCCGCACCATCGTCCGGCGACAGCGCAATGGAAATGGACTGCAGCAGGGGTTGGCCGTTCTCCAGCGTCCACGGCTGCATGCGTCCGCTACGCGGATCGAGCACATTGGAGCCCGCATCGCCACCGACCAGCAGCTCACCGCCGGGCAGCCGCTGGCTCACCCAGGTCGGCGCTTCGGCCAGGCCCTGGCTTTCGTCCCAGTGTTCGATGGTGCCGTAGCCCAGCCAGCGCTGCACACCCAGGCCGCGCGTGCCGATCCACAGCTGGCCGGTGCTCTGCATCATCAACGGGCCGACCATGGGGCTGATCTGCAGCCCCTGGCTCTGACCGAAGTAGCGCCAATGGTCGCCTTCCCAACGCACCAGGCCGCGGTCCGAGCGCGTCAGCAGGCGGCCCTGCGCATCTTCCGACAGCGTCGTGGCACCGGAGAGGGTGTCGAATCGGGTGCCCGCCGGCGCCGGGCGATTGCGGAACACGTGCTCGCCGGCAGCACGTGACAGCACCAGCCCGCCACCGCGCAACCACAGGGTGCCCAGGCGATCACGAAAGATCGCGCGCCATTGCCGTTCGGGCACGCCGTCGTTCTCGGCCAGCAAGGTGATCTTGCCGCTGGCATCGATCCGGCAGACGTGCTGGCCGCAGCTGGCCCATAACGCGGTTCCATCGGCCAGCAAGGCCCTGCCGGCCGGCAAGAGGCGTCCATCGTCCAACTGCAAGGGCAGGGGGTGGACCGACCAGCCGCCTGCGGCACTGGGCGACAACCGCAGCAGGCTGTTTTCGCTGACCACCACCACGCCATCGGCGTAGGCGGCAACGACATTGCCGCTGTCGGCGCGGATCGGTTTGCCATCGCGCAGCACCTGCACGAAGTCGTTGCCCTCGCGCACGAACAGGCCATTGGCGCTGGACACCCACAGACGTCCGGCCGCATCCAGCCCGAGCGCGCGGATATAGCGCGCATCCAGCCCGCTCTCCTTGCCGACCGGGGTAAAGCGTTCGCGTTCGAAACGGTGCAGCGCCAGCTCGGTGCCGACCCAGACCACACCCTGGCGGTCTTCGAGCAGGCTGTTGACGGTCATGCCCTGCAGGCCATCGGCCTGGGCGTACTCGCGGAAGCTGTAGGTTTGCGCCCAGCTGGTGCTGGAGATCAGCACCGCCGCCAGCAACAGCCACGCCCTTGCATGCAGGCGGGCGCCTTGCAATCGCATCGGGGCCAACAGCGCGGGCACAGTGAGCATCGATTCCCGTGGGATGGAGAGGTGTTGGACGACGATACGCAGCGTCAATCGTGTAGGGGTTTTGACGGCTGCGCGTTCAGAAACTTGAGACCATTCACGGTGTTGCGAGCTCCAGGATGGAGCGGTGCGATCAAGGCGCCAGTTTGCTGGCAGCCTTTTTGCGGCCACTGATATCGATGCGCGATCAGGCCGTCAGCTCTCTGGCGGCATCGAAGGCGGTATCGAACATGCGTTGCACCGGCGGGGCGAACTCGCTGGCGAAACTCGACAGCAGGAACAGCCCCAGCAACACCGTCAGCGGCAGGCCCAGTTGCATGGGGTTCAATGCCGGCGCCGCCTTGGCCAGTGCGCCGAAGGCCAGGTTGACCGCCAGCATCGCCACCATCATCGGCAAGGCCAGGGTCAACCCGCCGCGCAGGATCTGCAGGAACAGGGTGGGCGCTACTTCGGCGAATGCGCCGGCATCGGGCAACGCGGTCCCGATCGGCAACGCCTTGTAACTGTCCACCAGCAATGCAATCACCGCCAGGTGCCCGTTGGCCGCGAAGAACAGCAGCCCGAAGCCGAGATAGAACCACTGCGCGATCACCCCCGACGTCACGCCGCGCATGGGGTCGGACATCTGCGCGAACGACAGGCCGGTGGACTGCGACACCAGTTCGCCGGCCAATGCGCCGGCTTCGAAAATCAGCTTCAGCATGAAGCCCATGCTGGCCCCGACCGCCAGCTCGCGCGCAATGCTCAGCACCGCCTGCGCGGTAAAGCCGTCCCACTCCGGCACCGGCGGCAGGATCGGCGCCAGCACCATCGCCAGCGTTCCGGCCAGCATCACCCGCACCCGTCCGGGCACCGCCCGCGTCCCGATCAACGGCATTGCGGTCAGCAACGCACCGGTACGCAGCATGGTCCACATGATCGCCCCGACCATCGCGAACGCGCGCTGGCCATCGATCACCATCTGGGTTGCAGCATCCATCCGCGCTGGCCCGCTAGCCGATCAGATGCGGAATGCGCTGGAACAGCGCAATGGTGAACTCCACCAGATGCCCCAACAGCATGCTGCCGGTGGCAAATAGCGTGGCCGTCAGCGCCACTGCCTTGGCCACGAAGGCGATGGTCGGTTCGTTCAACTGGGTGGCGGCCTGCACCACGCCAATCACCACGCCGACCACCAGCACGGCCAGCAACATCGGTCCGGCAATCCACAGGACGGTGACCAGGCCACCACGCAATTCAGTCAGGGCGATTTCAGGGCTCATGGGAGGTGCTGATGCAAGTGGGATGCCAAAGGGGTGGGATTGGGGATTCGGGATTGGTTGGCGAACGGGGATCTGAGTTGCCTCGTGTTGCACTGGCTGTCGCTGTCGCTGTCGCTGTCGCTGTCGCTGTCGCTGTCGCTGTCGCTGTCGCTGTCGCTGCGCTCTGGCTTTAGTTTGCTGTTGCTCTGCTTTCGGCTTTTCGGGCCCCCATACCGCAGCGGCAGGCCACGTGGGTCAAACCCCGAAGGGGCGGCGCGCAAGGATGCGCGACGTTTTTCTAAGGGACATGGATGTCCCTTAGAAAAATCCCACGTGGACTGCGTACCCGGAGCGCCTTGGCGCGGAGGGGCGCGAGGACGGGGTGTGTTTCTTTGGTTACTTTCTTTGCACAAGCAAAGAAAGTGACTCCCCCCCGAAGGGGGACGAAAGCCTTGCACTCGCTTGTAGCTCTTGCTCGTCCATCTGATCCAGATACAGATCAAATGCTTTCACGCCCTATGGGCGCGAGTTACTTTTCTTTGCTTGTGCAAAGAAAAGTAACCAAAAGAAAGCACACCCCGTCCTCGCGCCTTCCGCGCTGGGCGCTCCAGGTCCGCATGCCATCCGGGAATTTTTCAAAGGGACGTCCATGTCCCTTTGAAAAACGTCGCGCATCCATGCGCGCCGCCCCTGCGGGGTTTGGCCCGAATGGCCTGCCGCTGCGGTATGGGGCCCCTGAGAAGCAAGAAGCAAAAGCAAGAACTAAGCACTAAGCACTAAGCACTTAAGAACTAAGCACGAGGCCGCAAGCGCCTGGGCACTACAGCTGTGCTGTGCGGCGGCTTCTACAAAACACACTCCACTGGCTGGCAGGTGCTACCGCGCGCCACGCACGCCCACCCCTACGACGCGTTAAAGCTCGCAGCCAGCGTCCCCACCACCAGCACCCACCCATCCACCAGGATGAACAACAGAATCTTGAACGGCGCGGAGATCAGCATCGGCGAGAGCATCATCATGCCCATCGACATCAGCACGCTGGCCACCACCAGGTCGATGATCACGAACGGGATGAAGATCAGGAAACCGATTTCGAAGGCGGTCTTCAGCTCGCTGGTCACGAACGAGGCCACCAGCACCGGGAACGGTACCGCGTCCGGGCCGGCGTACTTGCCGTCGCCGGCCATGCCGGCGAAGGTCATCAGGTCGGTCTCGCGGATCTGCGCCAGCATGAAAGCGCGCAGCGGCTGCGTGGTGAGCGTCCAGGCAGTGGAAAAATCGATCTGGTTATTGAGGTACGGCTGCAGTCCGGCGCCCCACATCTTCTGCCACACCGGCATCATCACCAGCGCAGTCAGGAACATCGCCAGGCCCAGCAGCACCTGGTTGGACGGGGTCTGGCCGGTACCCAGCGCCTGGCGCAGCAGGCCCAGCACGATGGTGATGCGGGTGAAGGCGGTCAGCACCAGCAGCATCGACGGCAGCAGGGTGATCGCCGTCATCAGCAGCAAGGTCTGCAGCGGCAGGCTCACCGGCTGGTCGCCGATGCGGCCCACGCTCACGTTCGGCAGCGACGGCAACTGGTTGGAACCGGCCGGCACCGCGGCAGGGGGCGCTGCCGGTGCCGCGGCCTGCGCCATTGCCGGCAGCGCGGCCGGGCTGGCCGCGGCCAGCGGCGGGCAACTCATCACCAGCAGGATCAGCACCAGGCGCACACTGCGCCCCCAACGATTCCAACGGCTCAACATGTCACGGGTCCTTGCGCAGCTTCTGGGCGAGCAGCTGGGCGAAATTGGGAAGTTGCTTGAAAGCGGGCAGGGTGGGGGCGGGCGCGTTCGGCAGCGGTTCGGGCAAGGTGTGCAGGGTGCTGATGCCGCCGGCGGTCACACCGAGCAACAACTGCTGGCCGTTCACCTCCACCACCACCACACGTTCCTTGGCACCGACTGCCAGGCTGGTCACCACTCGCAGGCCCTCGGTGCTGCGGAATCCGCTGCCGGGCATGCGCTTGAGCAACCAACCCAGGCCGACGATCAGCGCAAGCACCAACAGCAATGCAAAGACTGCGCCAAACAGGCTGGGCGAGGACGGCGCCTGCGCGCCGACCTGGGTCGCCTTGGCCGCGACCGGCGCGGCAGCGGCCAGCAGGCCGATCACCGCAGCCTCCGGATCCGTTCGCTGGGGCTGACCACGTCGGTCAGGCGGATGCCGAAACGGTCGTTGATGACGACCACTTCGCCGTGCGCGATCAGGGTACCGTTGACGTAGACGTCCAGCGGTTCGCCGGCGCCGCGTTCCAGTTCCACCACCGAGCCCTGGTTGAGCTGCAGCAGGTTGCGGATCGGAATGCGTGCGCGGCCCACTTCCAGCGACAGGGTCACCGGTACGTCCAGGATTACGTCCAGGTTGAGGTCGGCCGCGTTCTGGTCCTGCTCGGCCTGCAGGCTGTCGAAGGTGGCAGGCGAGGCGTCGAGGATGTCGGAGTTGATCATTTGCTGGAGTCCTGGGAGGGAACGGCGCGTGGGGCTTGCACGCCGGGCGGGCGTACGGCGGTGATCTTGACGGCGTTGTTGCCATTGGAAACGCCGAATTCGCCGGTGAATAAGGGGATGTCTTCCACGCACAGCGGCACCTGGGCGGGCAGGTCGATCGGCAGGATGTCGCCGACCTTCAAGCCGGTGAGCTGGCGCAGGCTCATGCGCTTGCTGGCCAGCACGCTGGACAGGGTCACCTCGGCGGTGTCCAGCTGCTCGCGCAGCATCACGTTCCAGGAGTCGTCGCGGTCGTTGCGGTCGCTCTGGATGCCGGCATCGAGCAGTTCGCGGATCGGCTCCAGCATCGAATACGGCAGGGTGATGTGGATCTCGCCGCCGCCGCCTTCCAGCTCCACATGGAACCGGCACACCACCACGTACTCGCGCGGGGTGACGATGTTGGCGAAGTGCGGGTTGATCTCCGAATTGATGTACTCGAAGTCCACGTCCATCACCGGCGCCCATGCTTCCTTCAGGTCGGCGAAGGTCTGCTTGAGCATCAGCTGGATCACGCGCATCTCGGTGGCTGTGAATTCGCGGCCTTCGATGCGGGTGTGGAAGCGACCGTCGCCACCGAAGAAGTTGTCCACCACGGTGAACACCAGGGTGGGTTCGAACACGATCAGGCCGGTGCCACGCAGCGGCTTGAACCGAATCAGGTTGAGGTTGGTCGGCACATACAGCGAGTGCATGTACTCGTTGAACTTGACCAGGTCGATGCCGCGCACCGACAGGTCGGCCGAGCGCCGGATCAGGTTGAACAGGCCGATCCGCCACAACCGCGCGAAGCGCTCGTTGACCATCTCCAGCGTCGGCATGCGCCCACGGATGATGCGGTCCTGGCTGGACAGATCGTATTGGCGCGCCTCGCCAGGCAGCGGCTCCGGTTCGGTGTTGACCGCGCCCGAATCCACGCCATGCAGCAGGGCATCGATTTCGTCCTGGGAAAGCAGATCACTGACGCTCATCGGGCAGGCCTTACTGGGTCACGAAACTGGTGAACAGCAATTCTTCGACGCACTTCTTGCCGGTCTCGCTGGTCATGACCTTCTGCGCTTCGGCCAGGGCGGACTTCTGCAGCTTCTGCTTGCCGGCCAGGTCGGCCACGTCGGTGGCCTTGACCTGCGACAGCAGCATCAGCAGGTGGGCGCGGATGGCCGGCGCGTTCTCGGTGATGAGCTTGAGCTCTTCGGGGTCGCGGGTGACCAGCTGCACTTCGACCTGCAGGTACTGCGGGCCATCGCCGGGGTCGGCCAGGTTGACCACGATGGCCGGGTCCATCGGGAAGTACTGCGCCGGCTTGGGCACTTCGGCCACCTTGGGGGCGTCGTGCTTGCCGCCCTTTTCCTCGCCCTTGTGGCCCAGGAAGAACCAGGCGCCGCCGCCAGCGGCTGCCAATACCACCACACCGATGGCGATGAGCAGGATGGGCTTCTTGCCGCCCTTCTTCTTCTCGCCCTTGTCGTCTTTATCGTCGGTCTTCTTGGGTTTTTCAGCCGCTGCCACAGTCTGCTCCAGGGGAATGCTCACCCTGTCGATGCAACTTGCATGCCAAAACCGCGTCGGTTTCCTGGCGCAGGCCATGTGGAAAGCAAAAAGCCCCCGCAGCCCTTGCGCTGCGGGGGTGGAAGGGCGTCATCGGCTACCGGCCGGGCGCGCGGATCAGCGGCGCCGGGGCGTGCCCGGCACGCCGCATCAGGCGTAGGCGTCCAGCAATCCACGCTGGCGTAACACCACCGACGGAATTCCGACGGGCGGGGCGTCGTCCAGGGTCAGGCCGTTGCCGCTGTCGTTGCCGCCATTGCGATTGCCCGCCGAATGCTGCTGTTGCTGACCGACATCGGCCTGGCCAAGCTGGAAGCCGTTCTGGCCGAGCATTTCGCGCAGCCGCGGCAGGCTCTGTTCCAGCGCCTGGCGGGTGTCGGCATTGGCGGCGGTGAAGCTGGCATTGACCTTGTCGCCCTCCAGATGCAGGCGCACCTCGACCGGACCCATCTCGTTCGGGGTCACCTTGATGTGGGCATGGCCGATCTTCTGGTCCGCCAGCCAGCTCATACGCGCGCCGATGGCGTCGTCGAAATTGTCGCTGCCCAGGTCCGGGGTGGGCGTTGGCGAGGCGCTGAAGATCGGCGCCGCATCCTGCAGACGGGTCGGCCCTGGTGCGGTGGCGGTCGGCAGTACGAATGCCGGGGCGTCCGGCGCTGCCGGGGCGGCGCTGTCGTCGGCGGCCGGTTCCAGCGCCTTGGCGGCCATGCTCATCAATGCGGCGGTCTGCGCGTCGCCGCTCACGGCGGTGGTCGAAGTCGGCTTGGCGCCCGCAACGGCGGCCGGCATCAGCGCTCCCAGCGCGGGCAGGGTGGTGCCAGCGTTTGCAGTGGCGGCGGCTGCGGTTGCATCGGTGGGCACTGCGGTGGCGGTCGCGGTAGCGCCGTTGGCACCGGCCATGCTGGCCGTCAGTGCCGCCGCTGCGGCCGCCAGCACATCGCCACCCGGCAGCGCCTGCGCCAGCAGGCCCATGCCGAAGCCACCCAGCCCGGCCGGCGGCCAGCCGGCATCGGTCGCGGCGGCTGTCTCTGCGGGCGCGTCTTCGCTGGTAGCGGCAGCCTTGGCGGGCTTGCCCGTCTTGGTGGCAGTGCCCGCCGTGCTCTTATCGGTAGTTGCCGCGTCCTTGGCGGTACTTGGCTTGGCCTGCTTGGCATCGCCGGCCGCATCGTCGCGGGTGTCCTCGTCGCTGCGGTTCCTGTCGGACTGATTGGGCTTGGGTGCGGACTGCTTGGCAGGCACGCGCTCGGGTGCCTGCGGGGGGGCCTGGTTCGGCGTGTTGGCCGGATTGAGCATGCGCGCAAACTGGTCCTGGCCTGCGTCCGGTTCGGACGACGGGTCGCTGTAGCTGGATTTCTTGCCGGTGCCGGCAAGCGCACCAAGGCCGGCGGCGAAGGCGGACAAGGGATTCATGCGGATTCTCCGTGGGTGTCTTGGCTGCGGGCCAGGCGCGAACGACGGGCGCCGAGGTCGTCCATCTCCCGCTGGTCGCGGCGTTCGATCACTTTGTTTTCCTGGGCACGGTAGCTGGCGGCCAATTGCTCCAGCACCTGCTTCTCGCGGCTGGCCAGCAGCAGGCGGGTGCGCTCGGCTTCGACCTTGGCGATATTGCTTTGCACGGTCTGCGCCTGCTGCAGCACGGCGCTGTCCAGGCGGTCCAGGAAGGCGCGGCGGTTGCTCAGCGCCACCGCGCTGGTGCCGGCCATCTGGCTGTTGGCGTATTCCTCGGCGTAGCGGCGCAATTCTTCCAGGCGCGACTGGTGGGTCTCCAGGACGCGCTGGCGCTCGGCCAGGTCGCGGGCGACCTTGTCTTCCTGTTCCTGCGCGCGGCGCAGCAGTGGGTCGATCCGTTTGGACTGCATCATGGATTAGTTCTCGGGTTCGACCAGTTGTTGCAGGGCGGACAGGCTGTCGCTCAGCAGCGAGGCCTTGTGCACGTCCTGGCCGAGGAATTCGACGATTTCCGGCCAACGCGCCAATGCTTCGTCGGTGGCCGGGTCGCTGCCGCGCTGGTAGGCGCCGATGGCGATCAGGTCGCGGTTGGCGGTGTAGGCCGAGAGCAGCCGCTTGAGCTTGCGGATACGCAGGCGCCAGGTGTCGTCGGCGATGTCCTGCACCACGCGGCTGACCGAGGATTCCAGGTCGATGGCCGGATACAGGCCGCTGTCGGCAACCCGACGCGAGAGCAGGATATGGCCGTCGAGAATGGCGCGGGCGGCGTCGGCGATCGGGTCCTGCGGGTCATCGCCTTCGGTCAGCACGGTGTAGAAGGCGGTGATCGAACCGCGGCCCTTGGCGCCGTTGCCGGCACGCTCCACCAGCGCCGGCAATTTGGCGAACACCGACGGCGGGTAGCCGCGGGTGGTCGGCGGCTCGCCGACCGACAGGCCGATCTCGCGCTGCGCCTGGGCGAAGCGGGTCAGCGAATCCATCAGCAGCAGCACGTTCAGGCCCTGGTCGCGGAACCATTCGGCGATGGCGGTAGCGCGGTAGGCGCCATGCAGGCGTGCCAATGGCGGGCGGTCGGCCGGCGCGGCCACGACCACGGCGCGGCGCAGGCCTTCTTCGCCCAGGGTGGTTTCGACGAAATCGCGTACTTCGCGGCCACGTTCGCCGATCAGCCCGACCACGATGACGTCGGCCGAGGTGAAGCGGGTCATCATGCCCAGCAGCGTCGATTTACCGACACCGGAGCCGGCGAACAGGCCCACGCGCTGGCCGCGGCCGATCGGCAGCATGGCGTTGATGGCGCGCACGCCGACGTCCAGCGAGGTGGTGATGGGCTCGCGCGCCAGCGGGTTGATCGACACGCCAGCCATGCCGATGCTGCCTTCGGCGCGGATCGGGCCCTTGCCGTCCAGCGGGGTGCCATCGCTGTCGATGACGCGGCCGAGCAGGCCTTCGCCCACTTCCACGCCGCCGCGGCGCCGCGAGGGCACCACCCGCGCATTCGGCAGCAGGCCATGCAGTTCGGCGCTGGGCATCAGGTAGGTCCGATCGCCGGCGAAGCCGACCACTTCGGCATCGACCCAGCCGCCATCGACCTCGACCTTGCAGGTGGCGCCCATCGGCGCTTCGCAGCCGGTCGCTTCCAGGGTCAGGCCGACCGCGCGGCGCAGGATGCCTTCGCGGATCAGGGTGCGGCCGGCGGTGGGCTCCAGGCCGAGGGTGCCCAGCCGCGTGGCCAGGCGCAGATTGCGTGCATCCAGCCAATCGGCCGGGGTGGCGCCGAACAGGGCGCTCACAGACCCGCTCCGGATTTGCGCATGACCGTCTCCAGCGCAGCCCGCAGGCGCGCGTCCAGGGTGCCGTCGATGCGCACGCTTTCGGCATGCACACGCAGATCGCCGCGGCTCAGGCTCATGTCCGGGGCCACCCGGGTGGTGCTGCTGGGCGCCAGATGCGGCAGCAGCGCGGTGATGTCGTCCGGGTGAAGGCGGACTTCGACTTCGCGGCCGGCGCCGCCAACCGCATCGACCGCCTCGCCGACCAGGTCGGCCAGCAGCTGCGGGTCGGCCTGATAGGCACGGCCGACCAGCTGGCCGGCGATGCGTACGGCCAATTCGCCGAGCGCGCCGACCACTTCGTTTTCCAGCCGCGCCAGCGGGCGGGTGAAGTTGTCCAGGATGCCGTCGATCTGCGCGGTGAGCCGGCGCACTTCCGACTGGCCCTGGGCGAAGCCTTCGGCATGCCCGCGCGCGAAACCCTCGTGCTGGGCGGCATCTTCGATGGCCTGGATCTCTTCCAGGGTCGGCGGGCGCAGCACCGGCTCGAGCATGGCAGGTTCTTCGTAGTCCGGTTCGGGCAGGGCCGGGGCAAGCTGCAGGTCCGGGGCCAGCCAGCGGGTGACCACCTCATTCATACCATGGCCTCCGCACCGGCGCCGCCCAGGCTGATGGCGCCCTCGTCAGCCAGGCGGCGGACGATGGTGAGGATTTCCTTCTGCGCCGCTTCCACGTCGGCAAGGCGCACCGGGCCGCGCGCTTCCATGTCCTCGAGCAGGATTTCGGCCGCGCGCTGGGACATGTTGCGGGTGATCTTCTCGCGCACCTTGACGTCGGCGCCGCGCAAGGCCAGGCCCAGGCGCTCGCCGGAAACCTCGCGCAGCAGCGTCTGCAGGCCACGGTCGTCCAGGTCCACCAGGTTGTCGAACACGAACATCAGGTCCTGGATCTTGCCGGCCAGGTCGGCGTCGATCTTGCCGATCTCGCCCAGCACGCCCTGGTCGGCGCCGGTGTCCAGGAAGTTGAGGATGTTGGCCGCCACCTTGATGCCGCCCACGTTGGACGATTTCAGGTTCTGGTTGCCGGCGAATTGACGCTCCATGATGTCGTTGAGCTCGCTCAGCGCGTTCGGCGGAATGCCGTCCAGGGTGGCGATGCGCAGCAGCACGTCGGCGCGGGTGCGCTCGGGCAGCAGCTTCAGCGCCTCGGCGGCCTGGTCGCTGTCCAGATGCGCCATGACGATGGCAATGATCTGCGGGTGTTCGTTGCGCACCAGGTCGGCAACCGCACGCGGGTCCATCCACTTCAAGGTATCCAGGCCGGTGGTGTTGCGGCCCAGCAGGATGCGGTCGATCAGGCCACCGGCCTTGTCGGCGCCCAGCGCCTGGATCAGCACGTTGCGGATGTAGTCGTCGGCGCCCACGCCCAGCGAGGTCTTGCCCGCCAGTTCGCCGTTGAACTCGTCCATCACCTTTTCGACCTGGTCGCGCGAGATGCCGGTCATGGTGGCCATGGCGATGCCGATCTTCTGCACCTCCTTGGGATCCATGTGCTTGAGCACTTCGGCCGCGTCGCTCTCACCCAGCGACAGCAACAGCACCGCGGCGCGCTGGACTCCGGTCATCGGTTGTGTATCAGGCTTCACTGGCGACCCATCCCTTCACGACTTGTGCGACACGTTTTGAATCGGCTTTGACGGCCTCGCGCGCCAGGCGCATGCGCTCTTCGTAGGCGTCTGGCAGAGCGATCGGGGTCTTTTTGTCCTGACCGATCTGCGCGGTGTCTTCTTCCAGGCGTGGCATCAGGTCGTCGTCTTCGTCGACCATCCGCACGTCGGCGCTCTGTGGAGTGCCATCCTTGCCAGCCTTGCCTTGCTTGTCCTTGACCGCGGTCACGCCGGTGAGCTGACGCAGGGTGGGGCGCACCACACCGAACAGCAGCGCCAGCACCACCACCGCACCGACCAGCAGGCGCAGACCGTTCTGCACGCGCGGATCTTCCCACCACTTCGGACCTTCTTCACCAGCCACCGCTTCGCGCACGAACGGGGCATTCATCACCGACACCGTGTCGCCGCGTGCCGCGTCGAAACCCACTGCCTGCTTGACCAGGCCTTCGATACGGGTGAGCTCGGCAGCGGTGAGCGGCTGTTCGACCATCTTGCCTTTGGCGCCGGGGCGCGGGACGTTGTCCAGCAGCACCGCCACCGAGACGCGCTTGATGCGACCGGCCGGCTGGCGGGTGTGTTGCAAGGTTCGGTCCAATTCGTAGTTACGGGTGGCGCTCTTGGAACTTTCGGTCGGCGTGGCCGGGGCGGCGGCCTGGCCGTTGGCGGCCGCCGGAGTGCCTGGCGCGCCGGCGACTGCCGGTGCCGGCGGCTGGCCGGGGCTATTGCTGGTGGCGCCCGGAGGGCCCTGCGGGCCGGTAGCGCTGGTGCTGGTGTCGCTGACCTGCTCGCTGCGCAGCTTGGCCGGCTCGCCGTTGTAGAGCTCGCGGGCCTCTTCGACCACCGAGAAATCCATGTCCACGCTGGTTTCCGGATTGACCCGGCCCGGGCCGGTCATCGGCTCCAGCAGTTCGCGGATGCGCTGGTTGTAGGAGCTTTCCTGGCGGCGCACCTGTTCGAACTGGGCAGCGTGCTGGGCCGCATCGCTGTTGGGGTCGGCGATGGAGAGCATGCGGCCGCTCTGGTCGACCACGGTGACGCGTTCGGGGGTCATGTCCGGAATGCTGGAGGCCACCAGATTGACGATGGCATCGACCTGGTTGCGCTCCAGGCCCTGGCCGCCGCGCAGTTCCAGCACCACCGAGGCGCTGGCCACATCGCGCTGGCGGGTGAAGGCGCTGGGCTTGGGAATGGCCAGGTGCACACGGGCCTCGCGCACCGGGCGCAGGGTGCCGATGGTGCGCGAGAGTTCGGTTTCCAGCGCGTGCTGGTAGCGGGCGTTTTCCACGAACTGGCTGACGCCGAAGCCCGGGTCCTTTTCCATCAGTTCGAAGCCGCCGCCGGTTTCCTTGCCGGTGAGGCCGGAGCCGGCCAGCTTGAGGCGGGCGTCGTACAGACGGTCCTGCGGCACCGAAATGGCGCCGGTGCCCTGGTCGATCTTGTAGGGAATCTGCGCGGTGCGCAGCAGGTCGGCCGCTTCGGCATTGCCCTTTTCGTCCAGGCCGGTGTGCAGCGATTGGTAGCCAGGCTTCTGCGACCAGAAGAACACCGCCAGACCGGCCGCGACCGCCAGGGCGATCATCGCCATCATGGTCAGCTTGCGGGTGATCTGCAGGCTGCGGACACGGTCGAACCATTGCCCCGCCTTTTCGGCGTTCTGGTTCATGTTTTCTTTACTGATCGCGAGTGCCATGTGTCGTCAACCTTTACAGCGGCATGTTCATGACGTCCTGATAAGCCTGGACGAGACGGTTGCGGACTTCCACGGTGGCGCGGAAGGCCACCTGGGACTGCTGGGAGGCGACCATGACCCGTGCCAGATCGGCATTGGGGTCGCCCATTTCGAATGCTTTGGACAGCGCGCCGGCCTTCTGCTGGGCCTCGTTGACGCCGCCGATGGCGCCGCGCAAGGTCTCGCTGAAGCTCGGCGCCTGCGTCGCCGGTGTCCCCTGCGTGCCGGCCAGTCCCTGGATCTGGTTGCCACGCGCCGCATCGCCTACCGCGCCCATCGAGCCTTGGCCCATCTGCGTCTGGTAGCTGCGGATCTGCGAGAGGATGGAGGTAACGGAGTCGCTCATGGGTGCGGTCAGCCAGGGAGGCAGTGACACCAATGCAAGCGGCGTGCCGAAAAGGCGCCGGGATTTCGGCGCGGGTACGTCTCTGTCGCGCCTGTCGTGGTCGGGCGCAGCGTGATGGCCCCCATCCGCCCTTCGGGCACCTTCCCCCGCAAGCGGGGGAAGGGAGCCGATGGATGGGCAGTTGCAGTGCAACCGACAGATCAAGCGCAGCCGGGCATGCTTCATGCGGCGCCAGAGTGCGGACGCACGCCCCCCACTCGCCCTTCGGGCACCTTCCCCCGCAAGCGGGGGAAGGGAGCCGATGGATGGGCAGTTGCAGTGCAACCGACAGATCAAGCGCAGCCGGGCATGCTTCATGCGGCGCCAGAGTGCGGACGCACGTCCCCCATCCGCCGTTCGGGCACCTTCCCCCGCAGGCGGGGGAAGGGAGCCGATGGATAGTCAGTTGCAGTACACCCTGAGAATCAAGCGCAGCCAGGCGTTCCTTCTCCCGCTAGCGGGAGAAGGTGGCGCGCAGCGCCGGATGAGGGCAACACCGTCACAACCAGCGTAACCGCGCTAGCCCGGCAACCAGGCGGCGCGCCAGGTATCCAGATGGCTGCCGCTCAACATCCAGTCGCGGTGCACCGCCTCGCGCAACGCTGCGCCTTTCGCCGCTGACGCGTCCGGGTCGGCCAGATGTTCGCGAATGGCGCCGATCCAGTCGCGGTAGCGGTTCTTCACCAGCGTCACCGGCAGGCTGCCCTGGTAGCAGCGCACGTCGCTGGCGATCACCGGATACCCGCAGGCCCCGTATTCGAGCAGGCGCAGATTGCTCTTGCACTCGTTGAACAGGTTTTGCTCCACCGGTGCCAGCGCCAGATCCAGGTCCAATGCTGCCAGCGCGGCCGGGTAGCGGTCGATCGGCACGCCGGGCTGGAAGTGATGGATGTGCTGGCGCAGCGCGAATGGGTACATCCCCATGAACACCCACTCCACTTCGTCGGCCAATTCCCGCACTACATCGGCGATCAGTTCCAGATCGCCGGTATGGCTGGCGCCGCCGGCCCAACCCACCCGCGGCTTGCCACCCTGGCGCTCGCCTCGCGCCGGCAGATGTTCCCACCAATGCGGCGGCAGGCGGTTTTCGGCCACCCGGATATCGCTGTGCAACCCGGCGAACGCCTCGGCCAGGGCAGGGGTGGAAACCACAAACCGGTCCACCATGCCGAGCCCGCGCCGCACCGTCTTCAGGATGTCCTTGGGCATGTGCTCGCGGTGCGCGTTCTTCAGCGGCAAGTTGGGCAGGTAATCGTCCAGCTCGTACACCTTGAACGCGCGCGACAACGCCTTCATCCGACGCATGGCGTCCAGCCGCGCTTCGCCGACCTGGCGTTGCAGGATCACCACGTCCGGATCCTGGCGCGCCAGCTCGCTGATCTCCAGGTAGCCGTTGAACAATACCCCTTCGGCGATTCCGGCCTCCCGCAAGGCGCGCAGTGGCTGGATCACCCGGTAGTGGCCGCAGCCTTCGATATCGGCCGGCAACGCGATCACGCTCGGCAGCGGTCGCCACGACTGCAACGGCCGCCAGCTCGCGCGCGGGTCGGCCAGCGCGAAGCCGGCACCGGGGTCCAGCGAAAATCCCGGGTTGTAGGCCGGGTCGTTGGCCATCATCGGCAGCCACCGCGCGTACATTGCTTCCTCGTCGAGTGCCGTGGCGGGCGTGGTGTCGGGCGGATCGATCAACAGCTGCGCACGTGCCGCGAAGACATTGAGATAGCCGGCCTGCTGCAAGCGCAGGCACAGGTCGACATCGCTCCACTGCGCCAGCGCCGGCTCCAGGTCGAAGCCGCCGGCGTCCACAAACAGCTGGCGCGGCAGCATCAGGCATTCGCCACTCAGCGCGCTGTAGTTCTGGTCCAGTTGCAGGCGCTGCAGATAGCCCGATTCGTCGAATGCCGCACCTTCGAACGCGCGCGCTGCAGGTGCCCCCAGGCCCAGCAGCAGTCCGGCGTGATGCACGGTGCCGTCGCCGCGCAGCAGCTTGCCCGCAACCGCACCGACCTCCGGGCGCAGCGCGTGGTTGAGCAATTGCTCCAGCCAATCGGCCTTCATCACCGCCGCACCCGCTGCCAGCCACAACAACACCTCCCCACGTGCGTGCTCCACCGCGGCATTGCATACCGCCTCACGCGGTGGTTCGGCGGCAAAGCGCAGCACGCGGATCTGCTGCATGCCCAGATTCTCGATGCCGCCCAGCCAGCCATGCAGATCCGCCTCGGTGGTGCCGCGATCCAGCAGCAACACCTCGTAATGCGGATAGCTGGTCTTGGCAAGAATGCTTTCCAGGCAGCGCTGCACCTGCGGCAGCCGGCCATCGACCAGCACCAGGATGCTCACCAGCGGTTGCTGCGCATGGCGGTAGTCCACTGCATGCCGGCCGGGACCGGCGCTGTGCACCACCGCGTCCACGTAACCGCGTTCGGCGAGATGGCGCGCAATCGCCCGGCGTTCGTCCTCGTCGTCGTGCTGCGGCGTGGCCGATGCGATCAGGATGGGTTCTGCCATATGACGGATGCAGGCCAACCCGTAACGCTCGATCAGGCCGAGCTGGTAATCCAGCTCGAATGCCGCGCTGGGCCCGGTGGGAAAGCCGCCATCTGCCAACAGCGTGCGGTGCCGGAACACCCAGTGCCGCGAAAGCGTCGCCGGTGCGCTCAACAGCATGTCCAGATACAGCGCCGGCCGCAGCGCCAGCCCCAACTGTCCGTTGTCCAGCGCCATCACTTCATCGGCGTAGACGGCCTGGCAGTCGTCGGGTAACGCCAGCATTTCCAGCGCCAGCATCATCAACCCGCTGGCGGTGAACAGGGTGCCGGCATCGACCAGCAGCACCCAATCGATCGCATCCTGTGCGGCGATCACCCGGTTGAGCGTTGCTGCCAGGCCGTGCGCCCCGATCAGCACGCCACGCTCGCCGTGCGCGGCAACCTGCTGCGGCGAGCTGCTGATGACCCAGGTTCGATGCCGTTGATAGCAAGCGACCGCGTCCAGGCTGTCGCCCGTTGCAGCGACCGCTGCGGCATCGCCGTGACGGTCGACCAGCAGCACCGCGATGCGCGGTCCGCCGGAATGCGCCCGCAGGCGCGCCTGGATCAATGCACGTTGCACCGTGCTCGGGTGGCGCACGCCCAGCCAGGTCGTCGGCGACACGCGCTCGGCCATGCCGGCGCTTTGCATCAGCGCATTGACCAGATCCACCGGCTTGAACACGCGCGCCTTGTGCGGACTGAGCGGGGCCACGCGCACCTGTCGATTGTCGCCAGTCTCGCGTCGCCAGCCGAGCTGGCGGATGCCCTGGCGCAAGTCTTCATGCCCCTGATCGCCGATACCGGGCTGATCGCGCCCCCCCTGACTGAACTGCGCACTGGAGACCCGAAACTGCGTGAGCGGGCTGGCCAGCATCGCCAGGTGGCCGTGGCGCAGCAGCTTGACGTAGATCGCCAGATCGCCCACCCAATGGATGGCCTTGCCGTTCAAGGCCATGAGCTCATTGCCCAGCGCCAACAGATCGGCACGCCGTGCGAGCACGCAACTCGGCTCACCGATGAAATTGATGGTGTGGTCGGCCAGAAACGACACCAGCTCCGGCCCGTCGATCAGCACGTCGTCGGCAAACGGGAAGCAGGTGGCCAGAATGTCCGGCAGCGGTTGCCCGTCGTCATCGATGCGCACCCGCCGCGACGAAGCCATCGCTGTGCCCGGGTTGCGCTCGATCGCCTCGACCAACTGCGCAATGCAATCGTGCTGCAGCACATCGTCGTCATGCAGGAACTTGATGTACTCGCCCTGCGCCAGGCCAATCCCCTTGATCGTGCTGACCAGCTCGCCAAGCCGCGGCGTGTTGCGGTGGTAGCGAATGGGGAAGGGCGCACCCGCCAACCTGGACGCCAGCGCCGCCTCAATGGCGCCATCGGCATCGTCGTCGCAGATCACCAACTCCAACGCCGGGTAGGTCTGTGTCAGCACGCTCTCCAGCGCCTGCGCGAAATAGCGCGGCTTGTAGGTCGGCATGACGATGCTGACAAGATTCGGTGTCACTTTGCTTCACCCGAAAACCGGCTGAGGTAATCCAGATACTCCTTGCGTGTCAGCCCAGGATAACGCCGTCTTAGCAGTTGGAATTTATTTACCAAACGTCGAGATGTTTCTCCGCCGTGTTCTCTCCGCACAACAAGCTCGCGGTCCAGATTCTCTACGAGTTCGGTGTAGGCTTCATGTAGCTCAGCTGCAACTGAGGAGCCAGTGCTTTTCTTTAGATTCGGAAATTCAAAGCACGGCATGTCGTAGGATGCGGTGCAGGGCATAAGGCCGACTGCGTGGAGGAAATCAAGAAATTCCTTGTGCAGAGCTGGGTAAGCATTGTTCATTTCCGAGAGGTCAAGGTTCTCGAAAACTTCACGGATGTTGCTTCGGCTGTGAATGGTGGGTTCATAAGGAATACGGAGGTATTCGCAAGTTTCCCTGGCCCTGGAATCCGGATTGGTCACAATGGCGGGGACGCCGCTATTGATCGACAGGATTCCGGAGTGAAGTCGGGTTCCAATCGTAAGGCAATGGTCGTTACTTTTGAAGAACTCGGTCCACTGCCTGTAATCCGAGAAAAATTCTAATCGTCCAGCCATGGCCTTGGCCAGTAGTTGGAAGGATGTAGGTATTTCGTTGAGGTTGAAAGGTTGTGCTGTGATGTTGGAAGTCGACGGCAGTGCTTTCTCAAGGTACAGCAAGTTGATGAAATAAAGTTCATCCTGCAGCAGATGGGATGTTCGCGGCAGTCCAGCATTGAAGAATGTGGCTGTAGTGATGACCTTATCCGGGTCCCATGGCTTTTTCTGTAAAACCCGGGCGGGTCCGTTCTCAAAGTAGCTCGGGCAGCCAATCACTCTAACGTTCTTTATGCCGATGCTATTTAAAATCTCGGCGGAATAATTTCCGCGTACACCAATCAGCTTGGACTTTTCGGAAAGAAGGGAGAAAAGTCGCCGTTGATTGGGGCTCAGACGCTCGGCCAAGCCCGGATCGTAGCCATTGAAAGAGTTTGCGCAAAGACTTACAGGCACGATCGGGATCTTGATTTTTTCAAGAAAGTGGGTGATTCGATCAATAGGGAGGTCCGAGAAATCCTCGCGAATATCATCCTTCATCGTCCAGACGAGATGCGAGTATTGTTCGTTGATCTCTTCTGAAATTTGATCGGATAGCGTTGCCTCGAATGCGTTGGAAATGTGGTCAAGCTTCACCGGGCGCCCGAACAGCGCCTTCAAAAAACCATAGGCGATGTAGCCGTTACCGATATTCTGGCCTCTGATATTGGCTTGGGATGGCCCCATGCCCTTCAGGAAATCCGAGATCTCCAAAGATTCAGGAAGGGCTGAGTTGAAAAGAAACATCTTGCTGGCGTCTGTCATCTCTCTATATTTTCCGGGTCATGAATGCTCCTTGGCTTAATTCGCCCAAGGTGGCGGCTCGGCTCCGGCAACGGGCGATGCATACAGGACAAGGGAAGGTCTGAACAACGAGACCTGACAGGGCGGAAGGTGGCGTCGTTCCGAAGAGTGGCTTTTGGAACTTCGGAATTTCGCC
>NZ_JAGHWU010000048.1:0-5856 GCF_017746145.1 Xanthomonas sp. D-99
CCCGCGGAAAGCGCCAGAAATGGCGAAATTCCGAAGTTCCAAAAGCCACTCTTCGGAACGACGCCACCTTCCGCCCTGTCAGGTCTCGTTGTTCAGACCTTCCCTAACTGCATGGTATCTGTGCTGTATCAGCTGCGCTGAGCTAGTCCGCCCTCACCACAAACGCCTTGAACACATGCAACTCTAGCCACTCTTGCGCCGCAAGCGACCCCAACCTGAGCGCGTAAAATACCTGGATCGGATGCGCTAACCTCATCTCACCCACAGCGCGCGCAGCTCCCCAGAAACTGGCTACAGTCCGCACAGGGCCACCAAGCCCACCCCACCCATCCGCTTTCAAGGATCTGCATGTCCCTGCATCGTCTTGCCCCGCGCCTGGGCCTGGCCGTTGGCCTGCTGTGCGCCTGTGCCGTACACGCCGCCGAGCCGGCGCCGGCGCATCGTCTGCTGCGCGTCACCCTGGGTAAGGCGACCGATCAGGCCACGTCCGGGCGCCTGTTGGTGTTCGCCACCCTGGCCAAGGATGCCCAGGCGCAGGCCAAACAAAGCGGGAAAGACGGCAAGGTGGAGGAGGTGAATATGAATCCCTTCCGCCCCACCGCAGTGGCGGTGGCCGCGCAGGACGTCACCGCGCTGGCACCCGGCGGCAGCGTCCAGATCGATCTGGACAATATCGCCTTCCCGCGCGGGTTTTCTGCGCTGCCGGCCGGCGATTATCTGTTTCAGGCCGTGCTCGACCCGGATGGCAGCTATGGCTACAGCGGCCGCGATGGCGGCGATCTGCTGAGCGAGGTCACCGCCGTGACATTGGCCAAGGGCAAGCCGCTGCCGGCGCTGACCTTGAGCAAGCAGGTGCCGGTCTCGGATGATCCGTGGCAGGTGTCGCCACGTGCGCCGCAGGCGGTGCGCGATGCGGTGCCCGAAGCCAAGCTGAATAGCGCCGATGCCTCGATGGTGAGCACCTCGCTCAGCACGTTCTGGGGCCGGCCGGTTTCGCTGCGCGCCCGCGTACTGACGCCGCCCGGCTACAACCCCAAGGCCGCCACGCGCTATCCCACCGTGTATGTCACGCATGGCTTCGGCGGTAACTACAACCGCTTCGCCGGCAGCATTGCATCCACCTGGAGCCTGATGGCGGCCAAGCAGATGCCGCCGATGATCTGGGTCTTCCTGGATCAATCCACGCCGACCGGTACCCACGAGTTCGCCGATTCGGTCAACAACGGCCCGTGGGGCACTGCGCTCACCGAAGAGTTGATTCCGGCGCTCGAGCGCCAGTACAAGATGGACGGCAAGGCCAGCGGCCGCTTCTTGAACGGGCATTCGTCCGGCGGCTGGGCCACGCTGTGGTTGCAGACGCGCTACCCCAAATTATTTGGCGGCACTTGGTCTACCTCGCCGGATTCCAGCGATTTCCGCGACTTCACCGGCCCGGACTTGTACGCGCCCAATGCCAATGTCTACCGCCGCGCCGATGGCAGCCAGTTTCCGCTGATCCGCGACCACGGCAAGGTGCTGGCCGATCTGGAAACCTTCGCCAAGCTCGAACGCGTGCTCGGCCCGTACGGCGGGCAACTCACCTCGTTCGAGTGGGTCTTTTCGCCGCGCGGCGCCGACGGCCGCCCACTGCCGATGTTCGACCGCGACACCGGCAAGGTGGACCCGGCCGTGGTGGCCTACTGGCGTACCCACTACGACATTTCCGCGCGCGTGGCCGCGCAATGGCCCACGCTCAAGCCGGACCTGGACGACAAGATCCATCTGATCGTCGGCACCGCCGATACCTTCTACCTGGATGGCGCGGCGCATCAATTCCAGGCGGTGCTGGATGGCCTGGGCGCCAGGAGCGATTTCCGCTATCTGGAAGGCCGCACCCACTTCGATCTCTACACCGAGGGTGACGACAACGACGCACTGATGAAGAAGATTGCCGCAGAGATGTACGCAGTGGCGCGACCGAAACGGTGAGCGGCTGAGATCACCGCGTTGCACGCGGCGCTACGCGCGTGCAACGCCTGCCGCAACCGCACCGCGCCTGCCAGATCGCATGCGCGGCATTGTCGGTCGGGCATCAGGCAGAGCGCGGCAATTCCCATTCCACCTGCTGGCGCAGCACCAGCAGCAGCACCTGGATGCGCCCGCCACGCACCATCGCTGCAGGCGTCTGGCCGTCGAAGGCATTCATGGGTTGGCGAAACCAGCGGATCAGCCCCTCGTTACTGCCACCGTTCAAGGCCCATGCATGGCAGACGATTTCGCCCAGGTTTTCGATGCCGGCAGTGCCAAGCAACTTGAGGTGTTCAGGGGTGAACGCAAACATCGACAGCACTAGCTCGGCGTCGGCCGCCTTGCCGTGGTCCACCTGCATCTGCTCGCTGTGTGCGGTGCTGTAGAGCGCGCCCTGCGCACGAAAATCTTCGGCGCGCCGCATGCCGGTAAGCACTGCTGCGATGAGGTCGGCGCGTTCCATGGGGTGTCCAGCTGAGTACGTGCGCGCACGCTAACCGGGCCGCTGCTGCCGCTCAATCGGGAGACTCCTGACAGCTGCCAGGCGCGTCAGCGGCCGTTGCGTTATGCAGCGCGGCGCGGCGGCCCGGCATGGAATGCACGCGCAGGGCCAGGGATCGCCTGCACGGCGTCGCCCCCACCCGCCTTCTCGGCGCTTAACGCAGGGGTTGCTAGCATCCGGGCGCGTCACTGGCAGCAGCCTGCACGTGAATGGCTGCAGTGTTGGAGTCTCGCCTCATGAGGAGTTGTCAGATGCCCTGGAAATCCACCCTCACCATGCTTGCCCTGTCCACCGCCGCGCTGCCGGCGCTTGCGCAGTCCGACCGCCAGGTGGTCGAAGACATGCTCACCCGCTCGGCCAATGTCTGCCCGGGCCACAGCACCGAACGCACCACGCCCACCGTCAAGGCCGTCCCCGTCGGCGCGCTGCGCGTGATGCTGGAACGCGGCCTGGTGATGTGCCCCGACCGCCGCCTGGACGCCGCAGCACCGGCCGTGTTCTACGGCCGCCTGGGCGTGTTCGCCTGGAACCCGGAAGTGAAAGCCGGATCCACGGTCATCGCCAAACAGATCGACAGCATGACCCGCAAGGACGAATACCCCGCCGACACCCTGGTGTGGGACGCCAAGGGCAGCGCGCTCACGCAGCAGACCGTGCCGATGTTCGAGCCCCGACCGGGTGCGGCGGTGTTGTACAAGGTGCGTTGAGGCGTGCCGAAGCGGGTTTCAGCCACGCGTCGATGACGACCGCGGCACCTGGCGCGGCACAGCGATGCGCCTGCGCCAGGGCCTGGTCAGTGCCCGGCGGGTTGCCGCCACGTGGATCAGCACCGGCACCGCCCAGCTCGCCCAGAGCAGCGCGGCGATCGTGCCGGGCGAAGGCACCACCCCGGCCCCAACTGCTGCATAGAGCGCGATGCGAAACACCACCGGCGCCAGCGTCACCAGATATGCCCGCACCATCCAGCGCCGGTGCCGATCGAGCTGCCCGCGGCCGATGGCCAGCAGGCCGACACATGCCACCGCCGCCCATGCCACTTCCGTCGCTGCGAAGGCAACGCGGATCGTCGTCGGCGCGGGCGAGGTAGCAATCAGCCCAGTGGTGCCGAGCATGGCCACCACCATGCCGGCGACATACGCCCGCCCAGTCCAGCGATGTACCCACGCCTGTCTGCGCCAGCGTTGCGTGGCGAACTGCAACGTGCCAAGCGCAATGCCCGCCGCACCACCGCCGAGGTGGCACCACAACCAACCGCGGCGGTTCAGAAACATGCCATAGGCCGGCGAATCCAGTGCGGCATATTTCAGATACACGTGCCGCACGAACTCACCGGCGAGCACGGCCAGCGCAAGCCAGAGCAGCGCCCACAACAAGCTGGTCGATCGCCGGTGACGCGAGACCGCAACACCATCGCGCATCGGATCGACGTGCATGTCCCGCTCCTTCGGTCAGCCCGCGGCAGAGTGCATCGGCCCCACCGTTGCGATGAAGTGCCTCGGCTCACCGGTCAGCGGGTCATCGAACGCCAATGTACGCGCGAACAGCTGTAGTGGGCGTTCCGGGTCATCGGGCCGCTGGGCTTCCAGGGCGGGATAAAACCGGTCGTGCAGGATCGGCGCGCCCAGCGCGGCCATGTGCACACGCAACTGATGCTTGCGCCCGGTCACCGGTTCCAGCCGATACGTCCAGGTGTCTGCGTTGCGCGCGACCACCTCGATCACCGTTTCGCTGTTCGGTTCGCCCACGCCCTCGCGCATGCGGAAGAACGGCTCGCCCGGCTCCAGTCGGCTGCGGTGCACATACGGAAACCTCAGCTGTGGGAGCGGTGCTGCCACCGCCAGGTACTGCTTGCGGATGCGCCGCTCGCGAAACAAGGCCTGATAGATCCCACGCGTGTCAGGGTTGGCCGAGAACAGCACCAGCCCCGCGGTTTCGCGATCGATGCGGTGCAACGGTACGAGCGCCGGA
Source organism: Xanthomonas sp. D-99 (assembly GCF_017746145.1). Lineage (NCBI taxonomy): Bacteria > Pseudomonadati > Pseudomonadota > Gammaproteobacteria > Lysobacterales > Lysobacteraceae > Xanthomonas > Xanthomonas sp. D-99. Next base: position 4,478 of record NZ_JAGHWU010000048.1, read on the forward strand.
TTGTCCAGCCGCCGCACCAGTCGCGTCAGCAACGTCTCACGCACGTACGCACCGGCCGGTGCGACCGGCAAGAAGTGTGGCTTGCAGGCCACCACCAGCTGCGCGTCGGCATATACAACTGTCTCGACAGACGGAATCACCGGCTCATCGGCGACCTCGCGGAAATAGCGGATCTCTGCACCCAGGCGATACGGCGCTGACAGCGCCAGGGCCTGGTCATCGGCATCGCGCACCAGACCACGCTCAAACCGATTGCGCCAACGCTCGGCCGTGATCGCCGGAAAACATGCGCACAGCGCATCGAAGACCGAGCCCCACGGACCGGCAGGCAGCTGGAAGCGGCTGGCCGGCGTGCCATCGTGGGTGCGGTGTGCATCGGGCATTGCCGAGATCGCGACAGGATCGAGAGTGCAGCATGGTAACGCGCGATGCGGCAACGCATTGCATGCAGCGGGCGATTGCATGCAGCACTGCAGCATCGGTTGATCGCTGCAGTGCCCGGCTTCCGCATGCGCGAAGCGATGTGCGCCGGCGCGATGGCGCCGCATCGACGTGTGGTGTTCTGGAACTTAGGTTGGCATCGCGATGCGTGTAATCGCGCACCATGCCACGCCTCGGGAGCGACGCTTCGGCTTGCAACACATCTGTCATCACCCGTTGACGTTGCGTGCAGGCAATGGGCGCCCCTTCGATCCATTTCTCAAGCAGGAACATCACCATGCGTTCAACACTTCACGCCACTGTCGTGACGGCAGGGCTGCTTGCCCTGCTCACCACCAGCGCGGCCATCGCCGCCGTGCCATCGGTGGCGCAATGCACCACGCCGCAGCCGTGGGCGCACTCCAATGCCGGCGTGGTGGTCGGCAACGGCACGGCCGCCAGTTGTACCGCCAGCGCACTCGCCACTGCGGTGGCGCAAGGCGGCTATGTCACCTTCAACTGCGGCACGCGTGCGACCAGCATCGCCGTCAGCCAGACCATCAACATCAGCGCCAGCACGCCAACGGTGATCGACGGTCAGGGCAAGATCACCCTGGATGGCCGCCAGGCCGCGCGTATCTTCCAGGTGCAGAACGGCAATGCACTGTCGGTGCGCAATCTCAAACTGCAGAACGGCAGCTCCGTGCAGCCGGCATCCAACACCCAGTACGCGCCCGGCACCTGGGGTGGCGGCGCGATCAAGGTCAGCTACCGCGGCAAGCTGGAAGTGATCAACAGCCAGTTCCTGAGCAACCGCAGCAGCATTGGGGGTGGTGCCATCTTCGCCGGCAGCGATACCGACGTGACGATCGTCAAGAGCTCGTTCTCCAAGAACACCTCCTGGCTGGGCGGCGCGCTCTACACGCAGCTCAGCCGTCTGGTAATCCCCCCACTTTTAG
>NZ_JAGHWU010000049.1:0-5882 GCF_017746145.1 Xanthomonas sp. D-99
AGTAACACGGGCCAAAAGTCTCAGACCCTCGAAGGGCTATCGAAGCCGATCATCGACTTCTGCACCCTGGTCTTTGACACCGACAAGGCGGTCAATTTCTTCAAGCGCATGAACGCCCAGCAGATGGTTGCCTACGTCTTCGGCACCTCGGGCAGCATCGTCGCAGGCCCCCTGCAGGAACGGCTCTGGAACTTCAACTACCAGCGCAGCGCCATGCTGATCGATGAGACCTCTAGTGTCTGCGGCCGCATTGGTGTGGCTGACACTGGCGAGGTGTGCATTAGCCTGACAGGGCAGGGCTGCAGCCAGGTCCCGAGCTGGCCCTATGCCGAGCGCATCGCACAGGATCTAGGCGCACACCTGACACGCGTCGATATCGCTATCGATGACCATACCGGCAAGTGGTTCGATGTGCAGCAGTTCCGCGACGCCTACCACGATGGTGCGTTCACCATGAACGGCCGTCCTCCGCACGCGAAGCACATCAGCGACGAGGGCAACGACAAGGGTTGCAGCTTCTATGTCGGTCAGAAAGGCCACAAAGAGCTGTGCATCTACGAGAAAGGCAAGCAGCTGGGCGACCCCGAGAGTGAGTGGACACGTTGCGAGCTGCGTCTCTACGCCAAGCGTATCGATCTGCCCCTAGGCGCGCTGGTCGATCCCGGCAAGTACTTTGCGAGCGCCTACACCGTTCTCGCTGACCTGGTCATCGGTGAGCTGACACGCCTCGAGCTCAAGGAACGCATGGTTAACCCCTCGGTTAAGGCCATGATCGATTTCATCGACACCCAGGCCGGTAGCGCTCTGCGTGTGCTCTGGAATGCGCTCAACACCCGTAGCCACGAATACGCCGTGTCGGTCCTCGATCGCTATCTCACCCATGACGGTGTGCCTGGTCGTTTTAAGAACCTGCAACAGCTCGATCTAGAGATACGGATCTCCAACCAGTTGGATGAGCTGTTCCCTGATTGCGCCGATTGAAATTCGCTGCACGTCGTTATGGCCACCGACGTGGGTAGCAGCAAATGTGGTCAAAAGAATCACCCGGATCGTCGGGATCAATCAAACCTAAAAAGGGTTACACCATGAGCGGAATCAAAGTCACCGTGTTGAATAGTGAAGTCGATGAGCGTGGCGGCACGTTCGAAGATGAGAAGGGCAAGGAGCGCAGTTACACCACGCGCAAGCAGAAATGCCGCCTTGAGGTCGACGGCTTCGTGTATCCCTACGAGGCACGCCTCGAAGACGGCCAGAAGGCCTTTGCACCTGGCGAGTATGAGTTGGATGTCGCCGGCATGCTGCAGGTGAATAAGGGCAACATCGCGTTGGGTAAGTTCGCCAAGCTCAAGCCGCGTCAGGCTTCTCCCGCACGCGCTGCGGCGTAATCCATGGCCGTTCTGATCTACACCACTCATCCCTACGTCGTGCTCGGCTCGGGCTTCGTCCTGGGCGCTCTGACGGTCGGTGCGATGTGGTTCGGCGCAACTCGGAAATAGCCTCATGACACGTGTCCTCACCTGTATCGATGCAGTGCCTGCACAGGACGGCACGTGTTCTCAAACTGCTTGGCTGGATCAATCCAGCTGGGTGGAAATGCTGCCCACGGCGGAACAGGCCAATGTCGTGGGGCCAGCGATTGTAGTCGGCCTCGTAACACTCGCAGCCTTACGGCTAATCATCCCAAGTAAAGGAGAAGACGAATGAACAGCAAGAAGATCCGCGCCCTGGGCGCATATCTGTCCACCCTCGGCAACAAGCCGAAAGCCATCGCGGTTGGTGGTGCTTTTGCCATGGCCGCTCCGTCTGCATTCGCGCAGGCTGCAGCGGGTTTCGATCCGGCAACGATCTTGGCAGCGGTGGCCGCCATGGTTGCGGCGGGCGTGTTGATCTACACCGCGTTTGCGGTGGGTCGTTGGACCATGAAGGCCTTCGGCCTGATCGGCGGCAAGTAAGTAAATCATCGACAGGGCAGGGCGGGGAAACCCGCCCTTTTTTATATGACCGGAACAGTCCTCCTAATTTTCTATTTTATGGCCGGCCGCATCATGGCCGATGGGCTCCGCTGATGCGCTGGGTCGGTCAATATTTCGCGCGTGCGGTTGTGAGGCGAGTTGCGTATGTCGTCGTAGCCGCATTTTGTGGGCTGCTGCTGCAACTTTGTAGTGGCAGTGCGCACGCGGCAGTTGACCAGGGCGAGGCGTACTCGCTCTGCATGCAGTTTGCTAGCGAGATGGTTGCGAAGAATCCGGACATGCGGCGCAACCCGTCGTGCCCGTCGAATAAGCCATTTCAATACACATGCCAATATCAAGCGATCCCCTATCCAGGCGCTTCCCCTTGGTCTATCGACACATGCGGTGATTACAGCTACGACGATCAGTACACCTGTGCCTCTCGTAACTCAAAGAAGCTCGCTGACGCAGCACCCTGGTACACACCACCACCCAGTTGTATTTCCGGATGTCAAGTGCAGGGCACCTCGTTCAGCGCTGATAATGGCGGCGTTAAGACCTATGGCATGAGGGATCGCACCTATAACGGGTCGATCTGTACCCCTACAAAGCCGACTAACGACATCGGCGAATTGCAGGAAGAGAAGGACGACGCCACCAAGGAAAAAGCGCCGGAATGCACCGCGCTGGGATCTGGGCAGACGGCCTGCATGAAGCCGAACGGCGACTATTGCGCAACGGCGTCATCCGGCAAGACGTTCTGTTGGAAGCCCACCGAAACGGGCAAAAAAACCGATGCCACCGATGCGCAAAGCAAGACGCCAAAGGGCGATCCCGTAACGCCGCCGCCGATTCCTCCGCCGGATGGCGAATGGCAGCGCAAAGAAGGGCATCAGCAGACCACGTGCGTGAACAACACATGCACTACCTACAACGTGACCAACTACACGACCGTGCCGTCTGGTACTTCGAAGAACGGCACGGGTGACAACAGCTCCGACGGCTCGGGCAACACGTCCGGCAATGGCAGTACTAGCGGCACGGGGAAGAAGGATGACGACAGCAAGGACAGTGCCAGCGATAGTGGAAATTGCACCACGCCGCCTATCTGTGTTGGCGATACGTTGAAGTGTCTGCATCTGAAATTCACTTGGAAGACGCAGTGCAATACTGATCGCGGCGAAGTGACCGCGGGCGCTACGTGCAGCGATGGTGATGTGCCTGTGTGCGCTGGCAAGAGTTGTAAAGCCGCTGAGTATTCGCAGGTTTTGCAGGCTTGGCGTACCCGGTGCGGCTTGGAGAAGGATCGCGACGCAGCTAAAGCCGATTCTGATCGGGGTTCAGCCGATGCCGCTGGAGACGATGAAAAAGGCGAGATTGCGAAGCTGTGGGCATCTGATGGCAAGCCTGGTCCGCATTTTGATCAGAACCGTCTGAGCATCGGTGGTGGCGACTTGCTCGGCGGCAACATCGACATCATGGGCACGTCATTTACGCTGAACGCGCAGTTCTACGATGCGCTCGCCATCATCAAAAAAATCATCATCGCGTCTGCCATGGTGGCTGCGTTTGTGATCTTGTGGAGGTCCTAATGTCGTGGTTTTCGTTCGATGTTCCGTGGCTGGGCGCGCTGGGCGGACTGCTCAACAAGCTGATGAAGCTCAAGTTGGCGTTGTGGACCGCCAAGGCGCTAGGTGCGCTCGGTCTCGGGTTCGCTGGTAAAGCGTTCGTGTATGACCCGCTCATTGACCAGGCCGTGAGTGCCTGGCAGCTGGTGCCGCCGTTGGCGGCCAACTGGGTGCATGCGCTTGGCCTGGACACTGCTATCTCAATCATCCTCAGCGCGTACGGCATACAGGGCGTACAGCGTGTCTTTCTCACTCGTGCAAACCAGGCTCGCGACGAATGATCGGTGATACCGCCTCTATTTCTCTGTTGACCGGCTTGCCGGGTTCTGGCAAGTCGCTGCGCATGACGCAACGTATTGTCGAGCTGGTGGAGCAGGGCGCACACGTCTACACGTGCAACATCAATGGCATCAGCGTACCCGGCGTCACGCCGTGGGAAGATCCAACGAAGTGGCGCCAGCTGCCTGCTGGCGCTGTTCTGTTCGTCGACGAGGCGCAGCAGTATTTTCGCGCTCGACGCGGCGGTGATCCGCCTGAGTACATCAGCGCGATGGAGACGATTCGCCACCTTGGTGTGCGCCTGGTGCTGGCAACCCAGCAGCCGAACTACCTCGACACGCACCTGCGTGGCCTGGTTGGTTTCCATGAGCATCTGTTGCGCCAGTCCGGCAAGGATCAGACCTTCATCTTCCGCAATCACCAGGTCATGGACGAGGTGCGGTTGGGCCTTAAGCGCATCAAAGGCTTGTACGACTATCAGCTGTGGAAGCTGCCTGAGAAATATTTCCAGTACTACAAGAGCGCGGAGCTGCACACGGTCAAGTACCGCATGCCGTCGTTGATGAAGAAGATCCTGATCACCGGACCGATCGCCATCGTGATGATGCTCAGCGTTTTCGGGTGGCTATTCTGGAAGGGTATCCATGGACGAGCGGAAGCGGAGGAGATGGCCAAGACTGCGCCTGTGGCGCAGCCGGGCCATTCCTCCGCTGGAGCGACCTCGGGAGGCAACGCCAGGCCTGCCATCGCAAGCGGTGAGGATTACATGCGTGCGATCACCCCGATGGTCCAGGACGTGCCTTGGTCAGCGCCAGGCTTCGCGGGACGCGAGTTCCGTGCAGATCCGCACATGTTCTGCATGAGCACCGAGAACAGCTGTCGGTGCGTCACCGAGCAAAACACGCGCGTGGTGGTCCGCGATGACGTATGCCGGGATGTGGCCCGCTGGGGCGAGCCGTACAACCCATATAAGCCGCCCCAGGAGCGGCGCGAGTACGCCAGGGCCGACGAGCGCAAGGAAGATCAGCGCGACAAGCCTGCAAAGCAGCAGGAAACGGCTGCGGGGACGGTGCTCAGCAAAGGTGTGCGGGGTCAGGGCACGTTCCCGGAATCTCCTGGGTATCACCCAAGCACTTACACGCCTGCGACCACACTTGAAATGTAACTTCGTGACGCGTCACATAACTAGCCATTATTAGACTTCCGTGACGCGTCACGATATTATGATCACATCAATTCAGGGGGTAGGGCATGGACACGAAAGAGATTCTCGTCGCCATTCAAGTCGCGGTCTTGGTCGCATTCGGCCTGTTCCGCTGGTTCGCCGCGTTCCGTCGCGAAGCGAAGAAGAAGGCGTAATGTGATGCGTGACGAAAAAGACCCCGGGACCCTAGAAATGCCCCTGCCTGCGAAGCGCGGCAGGCCACCTAAGTACAGCAGCGGCGCAATGTCTGCTGCCGAGCGCGCGAAGCGTTACCGTCAAGGTCTGCTCAATGAAGCTCGCCAGGTCGTGCCAACCATCGTCTTAGACGCCGATGGCGAGCCGCTGCGTGATTCGGCCATTCTGGAAGCGCTGCGCCGCGCCATGCTTAAGGGTGATGGGCGCGCGGTTCACGCCATCATCGACGAACTTCGCCTTCGGTACTGCCGCAAATCGTGACGCTTTACGAAAATAGATATTAGCTGCACCGCATTGGCGCGCCGGCTCGCGTCAATGATTCGAATCCATGTTCTGTTTTAATCAGAAACCGCCCGCCCTGGCACCGCACGCTGTCAGGCAAATACATAACGTTCTTCGGCAGGTCGGTGTGCTGAGTCTCGGTGATGACGTGCGTTTCTACAGTCGGCGGTGGGCAGGGCGTTCGGTCGTTTCGTTCCTGGGTCAGCGCGCTCTTGTTGGCGACCAGGCCGAGCGTTGCACCGATGAAGCCGAGTCCGACGACGAATGTCGATATCTGCCAGCCTGCCTTGTCCATCATCGCCTCCGTGAGAATCCGGCGATTGTAGGGGTGTAGGGGTGTAG
>NZ_JAGHWU010000049.1:5909-6463 GCF_017746145.1 Xanthomonas sp. D-99
GGGGTGTAGGGGCATAGCCCCTACGGATAACGCCTCACCCGCGCCGTGGAGTTCGAGGCCCACGTGTCCTACGCACAACCGTCGATCGATCGGCGGACCCCGCGTCACCCGCGACTGACAACCGCTTTTCACGCCTGCGCCTCAGCACGTCACGCAGGTAGATCACGTCGGCGCCTCGAGACAAACGAGACCCTGGGGCCCTTGTGGCAGTAGCCTTGCGAGGATTCGCCGATCGCGCATTGCGTTCCTCCGACATCATCAGCGACCACTCGCGAGCGATCGCACACGTCAGTGCCCAGTAGCGCATATCGCATGGCTCGATGTCGTAATTCTCCGGGGTGAAGAATCGGTGCCCCTGAAAACCAAAACCGGCCCAAGGGCCGGTCAGGTCTACGCGATCGTAGGTGTCTAGCTTCATTGTCCAGTCCGCTTCCTGTGGAGGGACCAGCAGTGATAGGCCGCCAGGGCGCATAGGAGCGTCAACACTTCATTTCGCATAATGTATAGAAGGTTGGCGTTATGGCCACAGGGGAGAGGGCTACCAGCAGCGCCTC
>NZ_JAGHWU010000050.1:0-28192 GCF_017746145.1 Xanthomonas sp. D-99
CGCTGCCGGTGTTCGGCCTTTCGCATCTGTTGGGCATCCAGCTGATGCCGCGCATCCGCAACTGGCGCGAATACAAGTTCTTCCGCCCCGATGAGGACATTCGTTACGAACACATCGATGCGCTGTTCCGGGACACTGTCGACTGGGATCTGATCGAGACCCACTGGAAGGACCTGATGCAGGTCGTGCTCTCGATCAAGACCGGCAAGATCGCGGCCTCGACGTTGATGCGCAAGCTGGGCAACTACAGCCGCAAGAACCGGCTGTACCAGGCCTTCAAGGCGCTCGGTTCCGCCGTGCGCACCTTGTTCCTGCTGCAGTACATCTCCAACCGCGAGTTGCGCGAGCAGATCACCGCCTCGACCAACAAGGTGGAGGCCTACAACGGCTTCGCAAAGTATTTCTTCTTCGGCGGGGAAGGAGTGATTGCCGACAATGACCCCGTTGAGCAGGAGAAGGCCGTCAAATACAACGACCTGGTCTCCAATGCCGTCATCTTCTACAACGTGGTCGAACAGACCCGAATCATGACGTCTCTGATGCGGCAGGGGTGGAAGATCACGCGGGAGGACGTGGCGTGCCTCAGCCCGTACGTGACCAGCCATGTGAAGCGCTTCGGGGATTACCTGATTGATGTGGAGGCGGTCCCGGAACCGTATGAGACTGAACTGGCATTGGTAGGGTAGTTTTGGTGCGCCAAAATATCCGCTAACTCACTGATGTAATGGATGAAATCCAATCTTGTGAGCTACTTTTACACGTATGTCGGCTGAACCCCGAAGCGGCCGCACGCGCGACCGAGCGGCGCCTGCCCAATGGCACCGTGGCGCGCAAGTTGCCGGCCACCCAGATGAGTTCGCTGACGGCAACCCGCCAGGCCGATGGACGCATCGTCATCGAACACAGCGCAGAGGCCGACACCGCCCAACCCACCCACGCCGAGCACGGAGCGCTGCCGCATGAATAAGCCCTTGTTGCTGTTGTCCCTGGCCGTGGCGGCCGCACTGGCACCGCTGCATGCCCGGGCAGCCAATGTCACGCTGATCAATGGCGATGCCGGCACCGTGGTCGGTCTGAACGACCCGACCGCTGCCGCACCGCTGGGTGGCAACCCGGGCCGCTCGATCGGCGAGCAACGCCGCATCGCATACCAGTACGCCATGGACCTGTGGGGCGCGGTGCTGCAGAGCAACGTCGAGATCAAGGTCTATGCCTCGTTCGCGCGGCTGACCTGTACCGCCACCGGCGGCACGCTGGGCCAGGCCGGCCCGAACTGGATCGTCAACAACTTCCCCGGTGCCAAGGCCAATACGCTGTACCCGTCCGCGCTGGGCGATGCGATCGCCGGGCAGGACCTGGTACCGGATCCGTCCGATCCGGCCGACGTGTTTTCGCAGTTCAACGGCGACCTGGGCAAGGACGATTGCCTGGCCGGTTCGGGTTGGTACCTGGGTCTGGACGGCAAGACGCCCGAAGGCCAGATCAACTTCCTCAACGTGGTGATGCACGAAATAGGCCACGGTCTGGGCGCGGCGGGCTTCCTCAACAAGACCACCGGCGTGCTGGGTTCGGGCAGCGGCCTGACCGACGTCTATACCTCGCAGGCCTACGACAACGTCCAGAACAAGCGCTTCGACGACCCGACCATGACCAACGCCCTGCGCGCCGAAGCGATGCGCACGCCCGGCCGTACGGTATGGGCCGGGACGCGCGTGAACCGCGAGGCGGCGTTGATCCTGGATCCGCGCACCCTGCTGCGCGTCACCGCGCCGGCCAGCGCCGCAGGTAAGTTCGAAGTGGGCTTTGCCAGCTTCGGTCCGCTGGCCACCGCCGCCAATTTCCCGGCGCGTTCGGTGGTGACGGTCAACGACGGCGTGGCAGCCGCATCGGCCAGCGACGGCTGCGAAACCCCGTTCGTCAATGCGGCCGATGTGGCCGGCAAGGTGGCGCTGATCGACCGCGGCACCTGCGCGTTCGCGATCAAGGTGAAGAATGCGCAGCTTAACGGCGCGGTGGGCGTCATCGTCGCCAACAACGCGGCCGGTGTGCAGACGATGGGCAACGCAGCACCGCCGATCACCGACATCACCATCCCCGCCATCATGGTCTCGCAGGCCGATGGCGCGCGTCTGAAGGGCAGTACTGCGGTGGTCGCGGCGCTGTACGAAGATCCGCAGCTGCTGCAGGGCACCGACAGCGCAGGCCGCACGCGGCTGTACTCGCCCAGCGTGGTGGCCGGCGGTTCGACGTTCTCGCACTTCGATACCGATCTGCAGCCCAATGCCTTGATGGAACCGTTCGACACGCCGGAAGTGCAGGCGCACGTCAACATCGACCTGACCCCGGCGCTGTTTGCCGACATCGGTTGGACCTTGAACACCGGGCCGGCCAAGTTGGGCACCTGCAACACCTCGGTCCCGACGGTGGAGACCGGCGGCCTGATTCCGGGCGCGAACGTGTCTGCCGAAAGCAGCCTGTGCAAGACGCAGAACGTCGGCAACCGCCTGGGTTACCTGACCTGCATGGACGAACATGCGCGCGAGCTGCAGAGCCAGGGCGTGATCAGCCGCGTGCAACAGGCAGCGGTCTTCGTCTGCGCCACCAAGGTGCGCCCGTAAGCGACGAACGGGTGATGTGATGCGATGCGAACGGCGCCGGAAGGCGCCGTTCGTTTGTCTGCTGCCGCGTTGTTGCGTGCGGCCACGCGGTCCATGCAGCGTGGCGACGATTCACACCACGGCGCAGGCGAGGATGCGAACCCCATGCACGCGCGGCATCACGCCGCCTGCGTGCATTCGCTGCAGACCCTGCTGCGCGCCTTCGGAGCGAGGCACCAGGTTTGCCGGCACATCAATGCTCCGCCGCATACGGGGAGGTCAGCACCTGCGGCGCACGCCCCAGCGCAGCGCCCAGGCGATCCATCACGAAACGCAGGTAGAGGTTGCTGCTGAACTGGTTGTAGTCGCGTGCATTGTTGAAGGTCAGCCGCCCGCCCAGAAACAGCTGCGGCGCCACCTGCCATTCGGCCGCGCCACTGAGATTGTAGGACACGCCGGTGCGGCTTTCGCCCGCATACACCGGGTCGGTGTAGCGATTGACCAGGCCGAGCAGCGCGGCCAGCGATGCGGCGTCGTAGGCCGCCTGTTGCAGGGTCGGGTCGGTGGGGAAATAGGGCGAGGCCTCGGTGCTGAAATGCTGCACACCGACGCTGGCGTCGACCTTCCAGTTCACCGCCTGCCCGGCCGTGCGCCCGCTCCAATGCACCGGGAACCCCAGGTCCACATAGTCCTGCGGGCTGAAGTAGCCACCGTGCCCGTAAGTGAAGCCGCTGAGATTCTTGTCGTACTGCATGGTGGTCAGATTGACGCCGGCGGTGAGCGATTGATGCTCGGTCTCCAAGGCATGCACGTAGAAGCCCAGGTCGACCTGGCGATGGTCGTTGTCGGCCACGTTGTTGCCCTGCAGGCGGTGCGCGGCAAGGCTGGCGTAGCCACCGAGCAGGCCGTTGTCGGCAGTGGCCGACAGCGACAGACCGGTGCTGGTGACACCGCCCCATTGGCGACCGCTGCGCGCATCCTGCGCACCGGCAAACGACAGCACGCTATCGGTCACCGCACGCCGCGAGGCCTCGGCCGACCAACTGACGGTGTCGCCGAGCTCGCCGCGATAGCCCACGCCACCGATGAGGTTCTGCTCCTGGAACCCGATCGGGGTGCTGCCCAGTTCGGCACTGAAACCGCCATTGCGATACCGCACGCCGACGCCCACGCCGGTGTCGTCCTGGCTGAGCCGGCGGCTGCCGTTGCCGCTGGCGGCCATGGCATCGAGCGTGTCGGCCAGGCCGGTCGGCGTCTGCTGCGCGGCGGCCGTGCTGCCGGCCAGCGCACGCAAAGCGGCCGCGTCGCCTGCACCCAGCTGTTCGCTGAGCGCGGCATTGCCCAGGATGTCGCGTGCCAGCTGCCCAATCGGCGTGTTGGAGGCGTTGATGCTGAGCAGGTAGGCCGGCAGCGGCTCGTTGGCCAACGCAGCCAGCGCAGCGGCAGTGCTGTTGTTGTTCTCCACCAGCAGTGCATTGAACAAGCCGGTGTTCAAGGTGTAGCGGCGCAGGCGTTCGCGCGTGGCGGCGGTATCGCCTTCGGTGGCGAGCAACTGATACACCGGCGAATCGACCAGGGTGTCGATCGGGCCACGGTTGGCGGCCAGCGCATCGCCGATGGCGCTCTGCGGGCCGGTGCCGAAGCGGCTGGCGGTGGCGTAGTCGGTGCCGAGCGTGCCGGCATCCACCACGGTCGGTGTCAGCGTGACCCCGAGCTTGCCCTCGCCGACTGCGAATTCGGCCTGCACCGGCATTTCGATGTCGTCCAGACGGCCCAGGCCGTCTTCGCCGTCGCGCGCGCGGTACAGCGCGCCGCCGGCAAGGCCGTCGCTGTTTTCCGCCTGCACGGCGCGCAATTCGTCGAGCACGCTATTGCCGCTGCTGCGCGCAGGCAGTGCTTGCGCGGCGATGCTGCGCGGCTGCAGATCGCTGCCCGACACAGGCGGCAGCGCGCCATGCGTGGAAGCGCGCACGCGGCTGCTGGGCGCAGGCAAGGTGGAAGGCACGGTGCTGGCGCGTACCGGTTGCGGCAACGCGTCGCTGCTGCTATCGGCGGCGGCATTGACGGGTGCGGCAGTTGCGACACGTGCGGCGCCGGGCTGCATGGCGAGCGGCGCGATGTAGGCGACAGGTGCGGTTGCGACGTCGTTGTAGGCGCTGCCGGCGTCCATGCGTTCGGACAGCACCGCCAGCGAACGCGGCATGGCGCCGGTCATGCCGGAGAATGGGTTGAGCGGGCGACCGGATGCGGCGGCGGCAGCCGGGCCACCTGCAGAAGCCAGGCCATTGTCGAGCTGCCCGGCCTGACGCTGCTGCGCCGCCAGCGCAGCACGGAAATACTGCTCGGCCTTGCGGTTCTTGCCGGCACTGCGATACACGCGGCCGGCGGCGGCGAGCACGTCCGGCGATTCCGGCGCCTGCGCCAGCGCGCGTTGCAGATAGCGCTCTGCATTGCGCAGATCCGATTGCGCGGCGGCGCTGTCGGCGGCGGCAGTGAGCGTGTCCAGATCGCTGGGCCGACGTTGCAGGATCTGCTGGTAGATCGCCAGCGCCTGGCGGTGCTCGCCGGCTGCCGCGTACAACCGCGCAAGCGCGGCCTGCGCATCGCGGTTGTCCGGCTGCTGTGCCAGCACCGGCGACAACGCGTCGTAGGCGCCTTCCAGATTGCCGAGCTCGCGCAATGCATCCACTTGCCGCAGCGTGTAGGCGCTGCGCAGGCCTTGGTAGCGGCGCAGCTGCTCCGGGGTCATGGTGGTGGCCTGAAGCTGTCGCAACACCGCCGACAGCTCGGCGTCCTGATGCGCGCGCAGCAGCACGCTGGCGTATTGCAGGCGGTCTTCGATGCGCGGGCTGGCGCCGGTGACCAGCCGCTGGGCCAGCACCAGCGCGCGCTGGGTGTTGCCGGCGTCGGCATGCGCGCCGGCCAGGGCGGCCAGCAGTTGCGGATCGTCGAGCTGATTGCCCAGCGCCGTTTCGTTACGCGCCAGCAACTGCTGCGCCTCGCCCACCCGACCCTGCGCGACCAGCTGCCGCGCCTGACGCGCCTGCAATTGGATCCAGGCGGTGGCGCGCAGCTGGGTCATCGCCGGCGTGCGTGCCGCGGCTGGAATGCGATCCAGACTGTCGTAGGCGCCCTGCCAGTCGCCGCCTTCCTGCGCCAGCAGCGCATTGGCGTGCAGCGCCTCGGCTTGGTCGCCATGCACGGCGAGCAGGCCGTCCATCACGCTGCGGGCCTGATCCGGGCGGCCAGCCTGCTGGTAAAGGCGCGCCAGATCAAGGCGGATCCAGGCATCGCCCGGACGCTCGACCATGGCCGCTTCCAGCTCGGTCTGCGCGCTGACCGCATCGCCGGCGTCCAGCAACTGACGCGCACGGGCGCGCTGCACATTGGAGCGCAGCAGGGCTTGGCCACCGGATTTGGCGCGCTCGGCCGCCGGCAGCCGGTCGAACAAGGCGCTGGCTTCCTGCAGGCGGCCCTGGCGGCTGTACAGCCCGACCAGGCCCTGCAATGCGCCGGCATTGTCGGCCTCGCGCGACAAGGCTTTGCGATAGCTGGCTTCGGCCGCGACCGGGTCGCCGGCGGCCTGCAGGTCACCCAGCGCCACGTGTCCGGCCGGCTCGTTGGGTAGCAGTTGCACCGCCTGCTCTATCAGCTGGCGCGCCTGCGCCAGATCGCCGCGCGCACGCGCGGCTTCGGCCTGCTGCAGCTGCTGCCAGTAGCGGGCGCTCTCCAGTGCGCTTTTCCATTTGCCGTTGCTGGCCGCGGCCGGTCGCAGCAGTTCCTGCGCCTCGGCAAAACGCTGCTGACGCAGACGTACCGAGCCCAGGCCGCCGAGCGCTTCGGGGTCGCGCGCACGTGCGCGCAAGACCTGGGTGAAGCGCTGTTCGGCTGCGCTCAGATTGTTGGCGCTCAGCGCGCGGAAGCCTTCGCCCAGCAGCACGCCGTTGGGATCGGCCGGCGTGGTGGCCACCGCGCGTTGCGCGCGCAGCTGGCCAAGTTTGGCGGTCACTTCGGCATCGTTCGGGGTACCGGCAAGAAATGCTTGGTACAGCGGCGCATCGGCCATGCCGGCGTTGAGCCACAGCAGCGCCTGGCGCCAGCTGCTGCGTGCCGGCCCACCCACGTCCGCGCGCTGGGCAAGCGTGCGCAATTGCGCGATGCCGTCGCGGCGGGTGGCTTCGCGGTAACTGAGCACCTGCGCCAGCGCCAGCTGCACGGACGGATTGCCCGGGTCGCTGGATTGCAGGCGTCGCAGGCCGTCGCGGGCGCGCTCCCAACCGGTGGGCGTGCCGGCCAGCGATTGGTAGTACTCCAGCGCCAGGTTCGGCGGCGGCGGCTTGCCGGCGAAGGCGGCTTCGTAACTGCGCGCCGCGTCCACATAGCGCCCGGCAGAGGCGGCACGACGTGCGTTGCGCAGATTGGAGTCTTCGCCCGCACCGCTGCCACCGCGCGCCCCCATCGCCACGCGCAGGCGCTGGGCCTGCGGCGATTGCGGATGCGCGCCTTCCAGTTGCTGCAGGCGCTTGCGCGCCTCGGACTGGCGCCCCTGCGCCAGATCGATCTGGGCCAGGCCGAGCAATGCGTCGGGTTGGTCCGGGTCGATGCCGAGCAGCTTCTTCCAGGTATCGGCGGCCAGATCGTCGCGACCCTGGTCGTGCCAGTAGTTGCCCTGCTCCACCAACTGCTGGGTGGCGCTGGTCTGCGCATGCGCTGCCGGTGCGGCGAGCAGGCACAGCTCCAGCATGCCGGCGAGGTAGAACGGCTTCAGGTCGTTGCGGCGCATGCAGGGGTTCTCCAGGCGGGCAACAGGCGCCCGTCTGCGGCAAAGCGGTAGCGGTTCTCAAGCCATCCCTGTCCGAACAGGGCCAGCGTGCGTTCGAAATACGGCAATGCAGCGGCGGCCGGTTGCGTGGCGGCGGGAACGCGCTGCGCCTGCGCCTTGAGCAGCGCTGGCTTGCCCAGCGCGCTCAGGTACGGCAACAACGCCGCAGAAAATCCCACCGGCAGCGCGCCGGTGCCCGCACCGCGCGCGGTGTCGATCTTTTCGGCCGGCGTCTGCTGCGCGGCGAGCAGGTCGGCCGGTCCGGACAGGTCCTTCAGCAATCGCGCGCGCAGCGGCTCGCCAGCGTCCAGCATGCCGGCCCACAGGTACACGCGGATGGCGTCGTAACTGCCCACATTGCCGCGCTTGGGATCGGCATTGAAGGTCTTGCCGTCCCACACCGTCCAATCCGGGGCAAACCCCACCGGCGCGCTGTCGCGCAGCACGCGCGCGCTGTTGGCGGCGATGGCCGCCCATGGGCCCTTGGGGTCGGCGTTGGCGCAGCGGCGCAGCACCTGGATGGGCAGATAGCTGGGATTGAGCGTCCAGCGCCCGTTGTCGACGAAGCCGGTGCGGCCCGGCAGCAGCATCGGGCCCAGCCCGGGCAGCGTGGCCGTTTCCTGCGCGCGGATCAGCTGCAGGATCTGCTGGCCGGCCTTGAGATAGCCCGGGCGGCTCCACAGCCGGCCGGCTTCCAGCAGCGCATAGGCAATCCACAACTCGCCATCGCTGGCGGTGTTGGCGTCCAGCACGCGCCAGGCGCCGCTGCCATCGCGGCCCCACAGCCATGCCGGCAGGTTGAGATCCGGGCGGCCGCCGCACAGGTTGTGGCGGGTCCAGCTCAGCACCTTGTCGAACAGCACCTGGTCGTTGTTGACCAGGGCGAAGAACAGCGCATACGACTGCCCTTCGGAGGTGGAGCGTTGATCCGGATTGAGAAAATCCACCACCCGCCCATCGGGCTGGATGTGCCTGTCGACGAAGGCGCTCCACAGCGGCCACGGCCCGCACTGGCTGGGCGCCGCCATCGCGGCTGCCGGCAGCAGCGCGGCCACGCCCGCCAATGCGCCTGCACGCAGCAGGCGACGGCGCGTCATGCCACCGTGCGTGCTCATGCGCCGCCACCGTCGTTGAGCCGCTCGGCGGTGTGCCTGCGCAGCAGCACGCGTGCGGCCAAGGCCAGCAACAGCGCCAGCAGCACCACGGTGAAGGCCAGCCACACCGGGTGGTGCGAGAAATACCAGCGCAGCCAAGTCGGCAGCGGCAGGTGCCCCACGTAATAGGTCTGGTTGCCGACCAGGCTGGTGACTTTGTTCTGCTGCAACACCACCACGCTGCCCTGGAAATCCTTGAGCAGGGTCGGGTCGAACCAGGCATCGAACAGGCGGCTCATGTTGGCCGGGTCTTCGGTCTGGAAGGCTACCACGCTGCGGCCGGATTTCAGCGGCGATTCGAAGCCCATCAACAGCACATCGTCCGGCTGCGGCTGCAGGGCGATCTCGGCGGTGGTGGGCAGGTCGGTGCGGCGCGCATCGAAGGATAAAAATCGCGGCAGTCGTTCGAACAGCCAGTCGGTCAGCGCAAAGCGGGGCGCCCGCCCGTCCTGGCCGATCGGCAGATGCGCGCGCCATTGCTTGAACAACGGTTGCGATTGGGCGCTACCGAGCAGCAACAGATCGCGGCCGGCATGCTGCTGCACTGCGCCGGCGCCAATGATCTGCGCATGCAGCGCCGGGTAACCGGTGGAAGCACCGAAATGCCCGAGCAGGGTCAGCACGTTGCTCAGGTCCTGATCGCCGGGATTGTCGGGCAGCACGATGGCGGATTCGGACAGGTCCGCCAGGCGCGTGAACGGGTAGCCGGCATTGGCGAACGCCGCCAGGTTCGGCATCGCCATGTAGTGGTGGAAGCCGCTCAGGTCGATGGTGGAATCGGCATCGATGGCGCCGGACACATCCGGGAAGGTGTTCTTGCACGCTTCGCCTTGCGGGCGATCGAAGAAGAAATGGAAGCGCAGCTGGCTGTTGGCCGAAAACGCGCCCACCGGCAGTGTCAGGTCCTGATGCACCGGCATGCTGCCGCGCGTCCCCAGGCTGTTCCACCAGCGCATCGGCGTGGATTCGGCGAACGGGCGACCGGTCAGCGGCAGCGTGGTCACGAACGATTCGTTGATGCTGACATTGAGCGCGGATTTGTTGTCCTGCTCCGGCAGCGTGTAGCGGTAGTTCAACGCCACCGGAATGCCATCGCGCTCCCACACGAACAGGTCCGGCGGCAGTTGCAGGCCTACCCGGATCAGGTCGGGGTGATAGCCGGTGACGTTGAGCTGGCTGGGCTGGGTGACCAGATCGCCGAAGCGTACCGGACGCTCGCTCGACACCCAGTTGGGTGCGTCGTAGGGCCGCCGCGGCGCAGGCGCGCTGATTTCGCCGATGCGGGCCACCGCACCGGTCAACGGTGCGTGCAGGGCCAGCGCGGTGGCGGCACGCTGCAGGTCTTCGCTGTTGCGGCCAAGCACCAGCAGCAGCTTGCCGTTGCGATCGTTGGGGTTGGCCAGCACCGCCACGGTGGGGCCGCGGATGTCGGCCACGCCGCTGTGGGCGGTCGCAAATTGCGCTGGCAAGGTGCTGGGCGTCTCGAAGACGACCGCGTTCCCGGACGCCGGCAAGGCCTCGGTGGATGCCGGGAACACCGCGCCCCGGTAGCCGGCCAGGCTACCGAACCACGAGGCCACCGTACCGGCCGCCTGCAACGTGGCGGTGTCCGGGCGCTGCGGGAAATAGAACGGCAATTCCAGCCGGCGCGTGTCGCGCACATCGAAGAACGGCACCGGCAGCAACGCCAGGTTGTTGGTCAAGGCCAGCGGCGTGGTGGTCAGCGACAGGCTGGTGGCCGCATCCACATTCGCCCACAGACTGCTGTGGTCGGGGTCTTCGCAATCGCGCGTGTAGTGGCCGATCAACTGCAGATCGAGTTGGTTGTAATCGGCGACCAGGCGCGGGTCGATCGGCAGATCAGCCGAGAGCAACTTGCCGGCGTTGGCCTTGTCGGTGGGCAGCGTGGCCACGGTGACGCCGTTGATGGTGACCTTGAGGTGCGACAGGTCGGGCAACAGCGAGGGCGAGTAGCTGTATTTGAGAGTCAACGTGGCCGCGGTGACGATCTCGTCGCTGCGCACGCTGAAGGGCACGCCGGCGCTGCCCTGCACCCCGCGCAAGGTGATTTCGTAGTCGATGCCCAGTTCGCGCAGCGTTGCCGCACGCGTGCTGCCTCCTGGCAAAGGCGCCGCTGCGAAGGCGACGGGCACCTGCGATGGCGTGGCTGCCTGCATCTGGCTGCCTGCATCTGGCTGCCTGCCTGTGCAGATGGCATTGCAGGCATGGGCGGTTGCGCCTGCGCCAGGCCTGCCAGCAAGGTCAACGCACAGCTCAACACAGCCGGGAACATCCGCATCAGCTGCGTCCTGGTAAAGCAAAAAGAAACGCCACGCATCACACTTACGACTCCAGATCCACCGCGCGCCTCGGGCGAAAGCCCTGCCGCGCGCTGTCCACGATATGCCCGCCCAGTCGCCCGAATCCGCGTGCACTGGCTTCCAACACCTGTCCCATCGAGCGCCAGAACGCATCGCGGTCGTGCTGGCCCCACTGCGACAGCCAGATGTCGGCGCGCGCGAAGGTCGACGCCACCAGCCAGCGCTCCTGTTCCATCGACATCTGCGTGAACTGGATGCTGACCTGTCCATCGCGATCCTGGCGCACCACCGCCGGCAAGGTCTGCTCCACGCCGCGATGGCTCAGGCCGATCTGCACCGGCAAACCCGGCTCGATCGGCTGCGGCTGCGCGAGCATGATCGCCATGCCGCCCGTGGAAAAATTCACCGAGCGACTCGGCAGCACACCGCCATCGGGCAGATACAGGGTGACCGGCACATCCAGCGGCACACGGTGGGCGCTGCGCACCTGGCGCGTTTCGCTGGCGGTGGCAATCGTGGCGCCCAGCAGCACCATGTTGTAGAGCGTCCAGGCCAGGTTGAACCAGATGGTCTGCTGCTCGCCGCTGCCACCCACATAGATCAGCCGCAGCACACCGGCCACGACGCCCACCACGTTGAGCAACAACAGGAACAGATAGGGTTTGGCGATCTGCGCATCGAAATAGCTGCGCGCCACCAGCCCACCCTTGGGTGTGACGTTGAACTTGCCGAGTTTGGGATTGAGCAAGGCCACCAGGGTGGGACGGAAGATGTACCAGGCCAGCGTGGTTTCGTAGACCTCGTTCCACAGCAGATGGCGGAAGCGGCTCTGCACGCGCAGATTGGTCAGGTTGGCCTGCAAAATATGCGGCAGGGCGTAGGCCAGGATCATCAACGCCGAGGCCTGGATCACGTGCGCGCCAAAGAACAGATAGGCCAGCGGCGCAGTGAGATAGATGATGCGCGGCACGCCGTAGAAGAAGTGCAGCATCGCGTTGAGGTAGCACAGCCGCTGCGACAGTTTGAGCCCGCGACCCAGCAAGGGGTTGTCGATGCGTGCGATCTGCGCCATTCCGCGCGCCCAGCGGATGCGCTGCGCCACGTGGCCGGACAGGCTTTCGGTGGCCAGGCCCGCAGCCTGCGGCACGGCCAGGTAGGCGGTGCGGTAACCGCGGCGCTGCAGCTTGAGCGCGGTGTGCGCATCTTCGGTGACCGTTTCCACCGCCACGCCGCCCACTTCTTCCAGCGCGGTGCGCTTGATCACCGCACACGAACCACAGAAGAACGTGGCATTCCACTGGTCGTTGCCATCCTGCAGCAGGCCGTAGAACAACTCGCCTTCGTTGGGCACCTTGCCATGCGTGTCCAGGTTGCGTTCGAACGGGTCCGGCGAAAAGAAATAGTGCGGCATCTGCACCAGTGCCAGCCTGGTGTCGTGCAGAAACCAGCCCATCGCCACCTGCAGAAAACTGCGGGTGGGAATGTGGTCGCAATCGAAGATGGCCACATAATCGCCGCTGCACTTCTTCAACGCGGCATTGATGTTGCCGGCCTTGGCATGCGCGTTATTGGTGCGGGTGACGTAGTTGATGCCGACCTCGGCGCAGAACGCGCGAAACTCGTCGCGACGGCCGTCGTCCAGCAAATGGATGGTGATCTTGCCGGCCGGCCAATCGATCACACTGGCCGCCAGCACGGTGGTGCGCACCACCGACAGCGGCTCGTTGTAGGTCGGGATGAACACGTCCACGCTGGGCCACAGGCGCTGGTCGGCCGGGAGCGGCACCGGCTTGCGGTTGAGCGGCCACAGCACCTGGAAATAGCCCAGCACCAGGATCACGAAGGCATACAGCTCGGCGCCAAGCAGGCCCAGGCCGAGGATGAAATCCACCGCGCTGCCCACGCCCATGGTCTGGGTCATGCGCCACCAGATGTAACGGCACGACACCGCCAGCGACATCCCCATCATCATCAGGATGACCACCCGCCCGCCGCGGTTGCGCACCGCCAACGCCACCGCGAACAACACGCCGGAAAACACCAGCTGCTGCGTCACATCCATCGGCACGGCCACCACGAACACCAGCAGCAACGCACCCAGCAACCACAGCGCCCAGGTCGCCAGCGTGGGCAGCGGTGATGCGGAACGGCGGCTGGCAGCGGTCATCAATCGTCCTTCAGGCATGGCGGCGTGCGGCACAACAAGCCGCAAGCGCATGGCGCCTGCGGCGGGGAACAACGGGCAACAGGTCAACGCGAACGCAGGCGCTTGAGCGGGCTTTGCGCGCAGCTGCGCGCATCGGCCTGCAACAGGCGCTGGAACAAGCGCTCCAATGGCGTCTGCGCAGGCCGATCGGCCGGCTGCACGCCGCGCGGCGCCGGTTCGTCGAACTGACGCAACCTGCGCAGCGGGGCGAGCGCATCCGGCACCTGATCTGCTGCCGTCACGACGGGTTGCAAGGAACGCTCTGGCAGCGGGACGGTGGCCGGCATGCCCACGCCCGGCGTCGGCGCTGCAACCCCCACCGGCGGCTGCACGGCATCGGGCGCAATAGTGATCGGTTCGACCGCTGCCGGCGCATGGGCCTGCGTCAGGCCAGAGGTGCGCGGCGACAGCTGGGTGTAGGCGAAATCGTGGTACCCCTGGCTCGCCGGCGTTCCCAGACGCGCGAACAGGCCCGACACATCGTCATGTTGGATTGCGTCCTTGCCCTTCTTCGCTGTCATCACACTCTCCTTGCCCGATCAGACATGCTCATGCCGTGCGCGCCAACACCAGGCGGCGCAGATCAACGGTGTCGCTCGGCACGCTCTGCACCGCCAGGCCTGCCAGCATCCCCAATTGCTGAAACCACCCCTCATACACCCCCTGCAAGAACCCATCGCTCCACGCGGCGCCATTCAGCGCGACGCTCAACGGCGCCCCTGCGTGCCGGATCTGCACATGGTCGGTGTACTCCTCCAACGCGCACTGGCCCCAATCGCAGCAGTCCCACACCGCATTGGCCGCGTGCTGCGCGTCATCCAGCGTGGCGCAGGGCGCCAGCCGCTGTTCGCGTGCGAAGCGGCGGCCGATCCGCGCCATCAACAGGGCCAGATCGTCCTCGGACAACTCGGCGCCGAACTCCTCGGCCATCGCGCGCACAAACCCCAGCCATTGCCGGGAGCAACTGCGCGTGCGGTATAGCGGCAGCGGGTCGAGTGCGCTCATTCAACAGACTTCGCAAGGAAAGGGGCCGTCACATGCGACGCATGCACCCGATGTGATGCACGTGTGATGATGTTAACGGCCGACACCCCGGAATTGAGAGCTACGTCTCACTTTTTCCGGCATTCCCCGACAGCGTGTAGGGAATTTACTTAGCGGGTGGTCACCCTGCCAGTCACTCTTCTGCAGTGTTGCCCCGATCGATCATGTCTCTGCCATCGGCGGCAACCCGAACACGTCGCGCAGATAGCGCAGATACCCGATGTCCTCGCACATGCTCTTGCCGGGCGAGTCGCTGAGCTTGGCCACCGGCTGGCCATTGCAGCGGACCATCTTGATCACGATCTGCAGCGGCATCGGTCCCAGATCGTTGGTGAGGCTGGTGCCCACCCCGAAGGCCAGCCGGCAGCGCGTGTGGAAGTGCTGGTACAGCCGCATCACCTTGTCGATATTGAGCCCGTCGCTGAATACCAGCACCTTGGTCCGGGGATCGACGCGGTGCGCTTCCAGATGCGCGATGACGCGCTCGCCCCATTCGAACGGGTCGCCCGAATCGTGGCGCATGCCATCGAACAACTTGCAGAAATACAGATCGAAATCGCGCAGGAACGCATCCAGCCCGACCACGTCCGACAACGCGATACCCAGATCGCCACGGTATTCGCGCGCCCACGATTCCAGCGCCGCCACCTGTGAATCGCGCAGCCGCGGACCCAACGCCTGGAACGCCTGCAGATACTCGTGCGCCATGGTTCCCAGCGGGGTCAGCCCGTACTGCTTCGCGAAGTACACGTTGCTGGTGCCGACGAACTGCTCGCCCAGGCCATCGCGCAGCAGCGGCAGCAACTCGCCATGCCATTGCCGCGAATAGCGCCGCCGGGTGCCGTAATCGGCGATCTTGCAGCCGGCCGGCATGCTGCGCAGGCTGGCTACCTTCTCGCGCAGGCGGCTGCGGCCTTCTTCGAAATCCGGCTCGGAGGTATTGCGGAACCAGACCTCGTTGATGATCGCCAGCAGCGGCACCTCGAACAGGATGGTGTGCAGCCACGGCCCGCGGATGGTCAGCTCGATCTCGCCCGGATGGGTGGCCGATGCGGTCAGGCTCAGATACTTGCGATCCAGATGGAACAGCGCCAGGAAGTCGGCGAAGTCCGGCTTGATGAAGCGCAGGCTGCGCAGGTAATCCACTTCGTCCTCGCGCAGCCGCAACCGGCACAGCGCATCGATCTCGCGCGAGATCTCATCGATGAACTGCGCCAGGTCCACGCCGGGAGTGCGGCATTTGAAGCGGTAATCCACCTGCGCTGCCGGGTGCTGGTGCAGCACCGCCTGCATCATGGTGAATTTGTACAGATCGGTGTCGAGCAACGAATGGATGATCATGCCGCCGGATTATGCCCTTAGCGGCGATGGCGGGGCGTGCACTGCGCACGCCTCGCGTGACGACGCTCCGCACCTGTGTCGTCAGGCACGGACCGGCGATTGCCAAGTTGGGCCAGCGAGTTTCAACCAGTCCTGCGCAGCGCAGTTGCTGGGGAAAGGCAGAAGGCATGCAAAGTGACGCCAGCACGTGCAGCCGCGCCCGCCTGAGGCGCAGCACAGGTGCATACCATGCCTGTGCAGCCACGATTTAGCGCGACTGACCACCAAAGCGAGCCCGCATCACGTGGCGTGGCCGGCGCCTGAAGCCCAGGCACGCGAGCGGTATCCGGCGATCCGGTCACCGACCGCGCACCGCCTTGCGGCACGCGCAGCCGTTTGGTGAGCCGCCCTCAGCGCGCCAGCACCTGCTGCGCCGGCTTGCCCTGTACGGTGAAGTCGCTGTCGCCCGGGCCGCCGGCCTTGGGGTCGGTATACCAGCACCACAGCGCGATGCCTTCCACGCCATGCGCCTGCAGCACCTTGCGCCACTGCTGCAACACCTGCAGCTGCAAGCGCGTATCGACGGCGGCCGTGCGCTGCTCGGGGCTTTCCCACGGCGCTGCCAGACTACCGCGCGCCGAACGCAATCCCAGCTCGGCCACCCACACCGGCTTGCCCACGCGCTGACCCAACTGCTGCAGGCGTTGCGCCGCAGCGGTCATTTCAGCGCTGCGTGCATCGGCAGCTTCGGACAGGCGCGGATACAGGCTGGTGCCCACCGCATCGAACAACGACCAGTAACGGAAGCTCTCGGCATGCTCCATGCCGTCGGCCACATACAGCAATTTTCCGTGATAGACCTTGCGCACCGCCGCGACCAACGCCGGCCATTGCGGCGCATCCTGCAACTTGCGCAACTCGGTGCCGAGCACCAGCGCTTCGGCGTGTTCGTCCTGGGCCAACCTGGCCAACGGCAGCAACGCATTCTGGTAGGCCGCAAACCAGGCTGCCGGGTCGGTGGGTGCGGCATCGCCGGCCCAGTGCCCCGGAATCCAGACATGCACCTTGAGCGTCGGCTGCAAGCCAGCCTGCAGGCTTTGCCGCAACGCAGCGCGCATGGCGTCGACACTGCTGTCGCTGCCCAGCACCGGGTCGTTGGACTGCGGGCCGGCCTGCCACACGAACGCCACCAGCAACGCCTTGCTTGCACCTGTCTTGGCCAATGCGTCCAACGACTGCGCTGCAGCCTGGCTTTCCCACGGGGCGTTGGCGGAGACCTTGACGTTGGCGCCCATCCAGGTCGGCGCGGCCGCATTGCAGCCGTTTGCCAGCACACACACGCCGATCAACGTTGCGACGCTTAGAACGCGCTTGAACATGCAGCAGACACCTCGGCATTCGGCGGCGCCGCGTGCCGGGAGCACGCCGTCGCACGCAACGATGCATTGTTCTTGTCCTGCGGCGCCACCGTGGCCGCCGACGGGTTGGCCGGCACGGCAGTGTGGTCAGTTGCCGTTGCAGCCAGGGCCACCGCAGCGCTCTCGGCCATCGCCGACTGCCCTACATCAACATCCTGCGTAGTGGGGGCGTCCGATGCACGCAGCGGCAACGATACCGGCGCGGTCATGACAACGGCCTCGCCCTGCATCAAGGCCTGTTCGTCGGGCGCTGCGGCATGCATCCATCTGCCCCAACCCTGCGGTTGTGCCCAGATCGCACCAAACAGGCCCAGCACCAGCAATCCGGCCGCCTGGCCGCGTTGGTCGGCGTGCAGCGCACGCAGCAACAGCGCCGCCGGCACCCACAACAGCAGCAGGGTATCGAAGCCAGCCCAGCCGAACGCGAACGACAGCGCGGCCGCGCAGATCACGGTGCCGGTACTGGCCACCACGCCGCGCGCCAACGCACCGCTGCGCGCACGCGCCACCAGCGCAAGCACCGGGAAGCACACCACGGCCGCCACACCCCAGCGGACCGCCGGCAACCAGCCGTCGGCATGGCCGGCCAATGGCAACGGCAACGGGTGCGACGCCTGTGCGACGCTGGACAGCGTCGGCCACGGCGCATTGAACACGACCAGATTGACGTAGGCCCACATGCCGACCAGGAACGCGAACGGCAGATAGCACACCAGGTAGAACGAGCCCGGTGCCTTGCGCAGCATCTGCGGCGGCATGACCAGCAGCAGCCACGGCGCGACCATTGTCGACAGCGCCAGCGTCTGCAGATCCAGGCACAGCAAGATGCACAACCAACCGGCGATGCGCAGATAGGTGAAGGCTTCCACCGGCGCCTGCAAGCGGCGCAAGGTGCGGCACAAACCGTAGAAGGCCAGCAACCCCACCGCCTGACTGCCGCCGGCAGCGATCGGCAGCAGGAACAGCGGGTTGCAGCCCACCAGCAGCGTCAGAGCGCTGGCCCAGCCGCGCCCGAACACGCCAGCCAGATCGCGCCACAGCAGCGACAGGAACAGCGCGTTCGCAGCCACCGCAACGCATGGCCAGACCTGGAACGGCAGATTCCAGCGATGCAGGGTGAGATCGACCGCCCACGCCAACAACCCGGTCGCCGGCACGCCGATGTCCGGCACAAGCGCGGGCACCGTGGCCACCGACTGCACCAGCAACGGCTGGCTCAGCAGCGACAGCGCCACCACGGCGATGAGGAACGCCGGCAGCCCGCTCTCGCGACGCTGCGCAACCGGCTCACTCTTCGAGTGCGGCGCGGCGCTCGTTTTCCGAATGCTTGCTGATGCCATGCGTGGTCTTCTCCCAATAGAACGGATTGTGGATCAGCTGCCAGAGACCCTTGTAGGCGGCGATCGACTGCAACGCCCAGTAGAACGGCACCGTCAGTGCGTACGGCGCCAGCTTGAAGTAGTCGCGTTTGAACGCTGCAACCAGCGTGATGTAGATGAAGAACGCATTGGCCAGCAGCAGATTGACCAGCGAGACCGCCGCCAGCCACGGCGGGAAGAAGCGCTCGAACATCGAGGTGCCGGTCAGCGCCCACGCCGCGTACAACGCCCACAGCACCGGCACGCCCAATGCGGTGAAAAAACCGCCGCCGATGAAGAACTGAAACCCCCAAAATCCCTTGAAGCCGGTACTGCGATACAGATGCACCGGGTCGCGCATATGCACCAGCCAGGTCTGCATATAGCCCTTGAGCCAGCGCGAACGCTGCCGGATCCAGTTGGGAATGCTGACGTTGGCTTCTTCGAAGGTGGTGGAATTGACCACGTTGACGCGATACCCGTTCTGGATCAGCCGCACGCCCAGATCGGCGTCTTCGGTAACGTTGTACGGGTCCCACGCGCGCACCTGGCGCAACACGTCCAGACGGAAGTGATTGGAGGTACCGCCCAACGGAATCGGAATACGCAGGTATTCCAGCGCCGGCAGGTAGAAGTCGAACCAGAGCGTGTACTCCAGCGTGAACATCCGGGTCAGCCAGTTTTCGTCGGCGTTGTAGTAGTTCAACCGCGCCTGGATGCACACCACATCCTTCTCAGCCTTGCGGAATGCCGCAACCACGCGCTTGAGCTGGTCCGGCTCGGGCTTGTCTTCGGCATCGTAGATGGTGAGCAGCTCGCCACGCGCAAAATGCAATGCGTAGTTGCAGGCCTTGGGCTTGGTCTTGGGCTGCGACGGCGGCACCCGGATGATTTCGAAGAACGCTTCCAGGCCGAGTTTCTTGGCCGCTTCGATGGTGTCCAGGTCGTCCGCTTCCAGCACCAGCTTTACGTCCAGCTTGCTGATCGGGTAATCGAGCTTGCGCAGCGCGTTGGCCAGAATCGGCAGGACTTCCGGCTCCTTGTACATCGGCACCAGCACGGTATAGACCGGCAGCTCGTCATCGCGCAGCGCGGCCACTTCGTCTTCGGTGACCTTGATGTCGATGCGATGGCGCGAGCCGAACCACACCAGCAGCAACTTCAACCCGAAGGTGGCCAGAAAGCCCAGCGCCACCAGCACGTTGACGGCGATCAAGGCCGGCACCGGGAACAGCACCAACGTCACCAGCATCACCGCCGCCAGCGCCCACAATGCGAACTTCTGCCCGCGCGTGATGACCTGGCGTGCCGAATACGTCGGCGCATGCGCTGCAAGCAGATTCAGCGCGTTGTCGGTGAGCTGCTCGTCGGCGTAGCGCTGCAGGCTCCAGATGATGTCGAACTTGGCGGTACCGACAAAGCGCACGTCTTCGCCATAATGGGCGCGTGCCCAGGCGAACAGGGCCGGGTCCGGATCGGCCACCGCCAGCACCAGCACACCGTCCTCGCGCCGCCACGGCAACACCAGGCGTTGCGCGTAGCTATCCAGATCGCCGGGGGTGAGCAGCGCAGGATCCGGCGGTTGCTGCACCAGATCGATGAATTGCAGCCCGAAGTGCGCGGCAACGATGGCGTAGAACCGCTGCGCCGGCACGCCGCGCTGGGCCAGGATCACATCGCCGAGGCGCGAATTCCAGCGTTGCTGCAAGGCCAGCGCCGAGCGCAGCTGTTCGTCGGTGATGACGCCTGCCGACACCAGCGCACGACCCAGCAGGCCGCGTTCGCGGCCGATGTCCGGCGCTCGTCCCAGCGCGTCCGTTTCGCAGGTCACCGTCATGTGCGGCCCCTTAGAAACGCCACCAGGCGGCCACGAATGGCCCGCCCGCGGCACCGGTGTTGCGGCCCATGACCGGCTGCTGATACCCCACCTGCCACTGACTGCCACCCGGCGCCGTATACAGCGTGGACAACTGCAACTTGGTGAGATCGTAGTTGGTGCCGGTGGCGACGAAGCCCACGCCGCCACCGCTACCGGCAACATCGACGTTGCCACGCCCGTTGCCCAACCCCTGGATCACGTTGAGTTCGCCCAATAGCAGCCAACTCGGGGTCAGACTCAGACCTGTGGACGCGTCCACCCGCAGTTCGTCCGACGCCGCGCTTCCGCGCAGGCGGACCGCCCCCCCAAGATCGACGTAGCCGTTGCGGCCGCCCAGCGTGTAACCGCGCCCCCGGCTGTAGCGCAGCTCGAGGCCATAGTCGCCAAGACCAAGCGCAGGGTCGGAATTGGCGGAAGGATTGTTCGGGTGGTAGGTCTTGCTGCGCCCATATGCAGGGACGCTCACCAAGGCCTGGACGGCACTGCGCCAGACATCGTTCTGCGCGCTCGGCAGCGCATAGCGCAAGCCAATTTCCTGATCGGCAAAACCGGTCGTCGTGGTTTGCTGACGGCCATTGACGGCATCGTGGTTGCTGAAACCCACGTCGCTGAAATAGAAGTTGCCGATGAAGCTGAGCTTTTCGGTCAGACCATGCTCGACGTAGACGTTGAGCTGGTCCTGACGGCTGCGGCCATTGCCGTCGAATTGCTGGCCGTCGCCAAAGGTGGTGCGGTGGTGGCTGTCGTCGAACCACCCGCGACCATCGCTATGCAGCGCCTTGACGATCACCAGGGTGTCGCCCTGCGCCTGGGTCCACGCGCCGGCCAACGCGGCGCCCGGCGCCGCGGCCAGCACACAGCCCAGTGCAAGCGCCGATGCCAGGACCGACAGCGCACGCGGTTGCGTTGGATTTGGATGAGAAAGCGGGGCAACCGAACTGGACTGCAGCGAGGTAGCGCACGACCGACGTACCCGCCATTGCGGGTCGTTCTGTAAAGACATTGCACGATTCCTGATGGGGGACCCGGAAGGGACAGGAAGCTAGGGTTGATCACACTTCGGAGCGAAACGTATCACAGTTGCAGCCGGCGACCCTCACCGATTTACCACAAATTTAACGCGGTCGAGCTCACTTGTTTTGCAACAAACGCGGCACCTGTGCGGCTGCGTGAATCCAGATTGCAAGCCACACTCCGAACCGCGTCAGCAGCCCGCGCCGATCAGCCTCGAATTTACGAAAATAGCGCCACAATCCACGATGTTTGTGCCATTCCACGAAGAACGGCCGCGCGCGGCTGGAAACCCCGCGTACGTGTAGCACCTGCAGATCATTGGCTACCGCCACCAGCGCACCCGCCTGGCGGGCGCGCCGACACAGATCCAGGTCTTCAGCATGCAGACGGTAACTGCCGTCCCAGCCGTCCAGCCGGTCGAACAGGCTGCGCTGCATCAGCATCAATGCCCCGGAGATCGCATCCACCGGTTGCAAGGCCCGTGACGGATCGGCCGGCACCGCCAGATTGGCGGCGGCGCGCGGCGCGCGCAGCATCGCGGCAAAGTCCGGGTCGCGGCGGCGCACAGCCGCATCCGGGCGCCCCTGCTCATCCACCTGCTCCACCCCCAGCAGCACCGCCGGATGCCCCGCTGCGCGGTGGTACAGCTGCAGCAAGGTATCGCGCGCGACCATCAGGTCCGGGTTGATGAAGACCAGCCAGGGCGCCTGCGAATCGCGCGCACCCTGGTTGCAGGCAGTCGCAAAACCAGGGTTATCGGGATTGGCGATGAAATGCAGCCGCGCATCGGCCAAGGCATGACGCTGCACCACTTCCAGGGTGTCGTCGCTGGAAGCGTTGTCGACCACCCGGATCTCGCTGATGCCCTCGGCCGCGCGCAATCGCGACAGGCACGCATCGATGGTGCTGCTGCTTTCATAGGTGACGACGACGGCGGCGATCTGGACGGGAGTCATCCGGCCATTATCCGGTGCCGGAGCGGCGCAGCGCCATCTTGGGTTCGCAATGCACGCTGCGCGACAGGCGCTGCCGCGACTGCATTGCGTCGAGGGCCGGACGCGGGTTGACGTGCGCCACGCTCTCGCTTGCAAGCGGTGCCTGGCGCAAACGCGCGTTGCAGCATGGCGACCCATCGCCGCAAGGCGCATACTGCGCGCCCGGAGCCGCACGCGGTTTCCGTTGCCACACTTTTGTGCGACCGGCAAACCGACTGCGCAGCCAGGCAAGCGCGGGCAGCACTCGATGCATGTACCAGGCGTACATCCGCATCAGAGCGCGTCGCCCGTACGCACCTGACCGCCAGCCGTCTTGCAGGTTGCTTTTGGTGCACTCCCACACCTGATTGTTGAGATGACGGTTAGCGACCTTGCGGTTTCGCGCTGCCTCTTCATTGCCTGCATCGCCGCGACCTGATGGCCGACGCGATGCGGCAACGGCCCGGCAGCGCCGTTCTTGTCCTCGACGGCGCGCGCGCCGCGCCCTCCGCCGTACTCCTGACCACTTGGTCTATACCAATCACCCGCGCAGCACGGTTGCTGCGCCTGTCGGGCGTCGGCCCATGAACGTCCCGCACCAGGTGCATGGCATGAGCCTGGAACTGGCACTGCCGGACTGGCCAGTACTGACCACCGATGAAATCCATCGCGTGCTGCAGCGGTTTGCGGCGGTGGGCCACCTCACTGCGGTGCGCTGGCATAGCGCGCGCCCGTTCTCTGCAGCGGCATGCGTGGACACGGCAAGTGGCCCGGTCATCGTCAAACGCCACCACCGCAGTGTGCGCAGCGTGGCCGCGCTACGCGAGGAACACAGCTTCATGGCCCATCTGCGCTGGGCCGGCGCGCCGGTGGTGGAGGTACTGCACGACGCGCAGGGCCGCACTGCGCTGGCGCACGCCGATTGGGTGTACGAAGTGCAGCGGGTCGGCGCGGGACGCGACCTCTACCGCGATGCGTTGTCGTGGACACCGTTCACCGACGTTGCGCATGCGCGGGCGGCCGGCGCTGCGTTGGCGCAACTGCATCGCGCGGCCCAGGGCTTCGATGCGCCGGCACGCTCCACCAGCATGCTGGTCGCCAATCTGCGATTGTTTGCGCAGGCAGACCCGGTGCAGGCGTTGCACGATGCCTTGCCAACACGACCGCACCTGGCAGCAGCCCTGCAGGACCGCCCCTGGCAACACGATCTGGCCACCCACCTGCTGCCCTGGCATGCGCAGGCATGGCCGCTGCTGTCCGCGCCGGGCGCGTTACCGCCGCTGTGGACCCATGGCGACTGGCATGCGTCCAACCTGCTGTGGGACACCAACGACGGAGCTACCCGCGTCAGCGCCATCTTCGATTTCGGATTGAGCGATTGCAGCAGCGCGCTGTTCGATCTGGCCACCGCGATCGAACGCAACCTCATCCCCTGGTTGCGGCTGGACACCGGCGCACGCGCACAGGCCGAGCTCGACCAGCTCGACGCGCTGCTGGAGGGCTACGCGCAGCATCGCCCACTGGACGCAAACCACTTGCGCCGCCTGGCCGCACTGCTGCCGATCGTGCATGCCGACTTCGCCTTGAGCGAAATGGAATATTTCGCCGGCATCACGCGTTCGCCCGCCAACGTCGATATCGCCTATCACCGCTATCTGCTCGGCCACGCGGACTGGTTCGCCAGCGCCGATGGTCGGCACCTGCTCCAACACCTGCACGCACGTGCGCGCCGGCTGCCCTGAGCACCTTCCCTTCTCTGTCGAGTCTTGCCCAATGTCCGTTGCCTTCCCCCTGCTCTCCCGCTGCCCGCTTGCGCTTGCACTGGCGTTTTGCTGCGCCCCTGCACTGGCGCAGCAGCAACCCGGCGCCGATGCAGTGGAACTGGACGCGGTCAACGTGCGTGGCGAACGTGTGGAGACCAGGACGGCATTGAGCGGATTTGGCGCCACCCGGCTGCTGGACGCGCCCGCCTCGATCGCGGTCATCGATCGTGCGCAATTGCTCGATCGTCAGGCGCGCGTACTCAGTGAGGTATTGCGCGCCGATGCCTCCGCCGGCGATGCGTACGCGCCGATCGGCTATTACGAAAACTTCGTGGTGCGCGGCTATTCGCTCAATGCCGCCAACAGCTACCGCATCAACGGCATGAGTGCGGTGGGCGAACAATCGATCGCACTGGAAAACAAACAGCAGGTGCAATTGCTCAAAGGCCTGGCCGGGCTGCAATCGGGCGTCAACGAACCGGCCGGGCTGATCGACTACCGCACCAAGCGGCCCGAGCACGTGCGCAGCGTCACCCTGGGCACCGACGAACAGGGCTCGCGCTATGTCGCCGCCGATCTGGGCGACTGGTTCGGTGCCGAACGCACGCTGGGGTTACGCGTCAACGCCGCACGCGAAGACATCGGCAGCTATGTCGATCATGCCGACGGCTACCGCAATTTCCTGTCGCTGGCCGGCGACTGGAAGATCACCCCGCAGGCGCTGCTGCAGCTGGACGTGGAATATCAGCACCGACAACAGCGCTCGGTGCCAGGCTATCAACTGCTGGGCGGCACGCAGGTACCGCGCGATATCGATGTGCACCGCCTGCTCGGCTACCAGCCGTGGGCGCGGCCGGTGGAAATGGATTCGCTCAACGCGCAGCTGCGTTACGCCTACCAGTTCAACGACGACTGGCGCGCCACCGCCGAAGCATCGCGCAGTCGTTCGAAGATCAACGATTTCTCCGCATTCGCCTGGGGCTGTTATGGCGCGGCAAGCTGCGCCGACATCGCCACCCCGAACTTCTTCAGCGCGCAGGGCGAGTACGACATCTACGATTACCGCAGCCCCGACGACACCCGCGTGCACGATCAGCTGCGTGCCACGCTCGAAGGCCATGTCGCGACCGGCGCGCTGGAGCATCACCTGAGCATCGGCGGCGAATGGCTGCGCCGCACCATCGACCGTTTTGGTTCGGTCAACGAATTCGTCGGCAGCGGCAGCATCGATCGCGACCCGGACGTCTTCGCGCAGACGGATGTTGCGCTGGATCCCAAGCAGCGCCGTCTGGACAGCCGCCAGCGTGCGCTGGTCATGGCCGACCGGATCGGCCTGGGTGCGCAGTGGGAACTGTCGCTTGGCGCGCGCTACGTGCAACTGGACGAACGCAGCTTCGATCGCGACGGCCGGCTGGAACGACGCACGCGCAAAGACACGGTGCTGCCGCAGGCAGCGCTGTTGTTCAAGCCGCAGCAGAACATGTTGCTGTATGCCAGCTACGCCAAGAGCCTGGCGGCAGACGGCACGGCGCCTTGGTTTGCCGATAACGCCGACGATATCCTGCCGCCCACCAATGCGTACCAGCTGGAAACCGGCGCCAAGATCGACCTGCGGGGCCTGCGCCTGGGCGCGGCCCTGTTCGACATCCGCCAGGCTTACCAGTTCACCCAACCGCAGGCCGATGGCGGTCTGCTCTATGTGCAGCAGGGTCGCCTGCATAACCGTGGCCTGGAGCTGTCTGCCGACGGTGCAGCGACCCGGCAGCTGCATCTGTTCGCCAGCGTCGCGGCACTCCGCGCGCGTGCGGAGGACACCGACATTGCCGAGTACGAAGGCCATCAGGCGATCAACGTGCCCAAGCTGCGCGCCAGCGTGCAGGCCGATTACAGCGTGCCAGGTATCGATGGTCTGGCACTGCTGGGCGGCGTGCAATACAGCGGGCGCAAGTTTGCCGACCGTCTCGGCAACGCCAGCGTGCCGGCCTACACCGTAGCCAACCTCGGTGCCCGCTACGCCACGGCGCTGGGCGGGCTGGCGACCACCTGGCGCTTGAACGTGGACAACGTGTTCGACAAGCGCTATTGGCGCGATTCCGGCGAATATCAGGGCGATGCGTATCTGTTCCCCGGCGCACCACGCACTGCACGGCTGACGGTGCAGGTGGATTTCTAACCTGCACTGTCGGCACACATTGCACGCCCTGCCGTGCATGCACAGCAATGACGCCGAATGCGCTATTGGGCAGCGTCCAACGCCCACTCGGCAGCGCTGCGGGATTGCCTGCGGCCCGTGCTCGGGGACGACGATGTGTCGTGTCCTACGTCTGAACTGTATGCCCCTCCACCCTTACGCGTCTTACCCCGCGCCACGTTGATCCGCAACGCACCAGGTACCGCATGTCGCTGCTCGAATCCATCGCCGTTGTGATCAACCTGCTGGGCGTGTGGCTCACCGCGCGGCGCATTCGCTGGTGCTGGCCGGTGGGCATCGTGGCGGTGGCGTTGTATGCGTGGCTGTTCTACCAGTGGAAGCTGTACTCGGACATGCTGCTGCAAGGGATCTATGTGCTGACCCAGCTCTACGGATGGTGGCACTGGCAAGCCGGAACCGCAGCAGACACACGGATACGCCCGCTGCCGATGCCGTCCGCCGAACGCTGGCTTTCGCTGGGCATCGGCGCGGCGTTCGCTGCGGCGCTCGGCGCCTACATGCATTACCGCACCGATGCGGTGCTGCCGTGGCTGGACGCGGCGCTGGCCAGTTTCAGCCTGGTGGCCAGCGTGTGGGCAGCACGCAAGCGCATCGCCAACTGGGTATTGTGGATCGTGCTCGACTGCGTCTACGTCGGCGTCTTCATCAGCAAGGGGCTGTACCCCACTGCCGTGCTCTACGCAGGCTTCGTGGCGCTTGCGGTGTACGGCTGGTACAGCTGGAAAACCCAACAGAACCAGAACCTGGCTGTCGCGCGCTAAGCCGGTCGCGGTTTGCGCGCGCGTTCTTCTTTACCATCGCAACATGCATGCCTTCCACCTCATTAGCTTGCTCACGCCCTGGGTCTTCCGTCTGCGGTTGGCCGCATGAGCGTGTCGCGCCAACACACCATCACCGAAGCGATCTCCGCACAAATCTCAGCCGGCGAATGGGGACCGGATCAACGCCTGCCGGTGGAACGCGCGTTGGCCGAGCGATTCGCCTGCACCCGCATCACGCTGCGCGAAGCGCTGCAGCAGCTTGAAGCCGAAGGCCGCATCTATCGCGAAAACCGCCGCGGCTGGTTCGTCAGCGCGCCGCGCGTGCGCTACGACCCCACCAGCATCGCCGGTTTCATGCAATACGTGGCGGCGCAGGGACGCAAGCCGCGCACCGAATTATTGAGCGCCACCCGGCAGGT
This sequence comes from Xanthomonas sp. D-99, assembly GCF_017746145.1. NCBI lineage: Bacteria > Pseudomonadati > Pseudomonadota > Gammaproteobacteria > Lysobacterales > Lysobacteraceae > Xanthomonas > Xanthomonas sp. D-99. The sequence goes on from NZ_JAGHWU010000050.1 coordinate 27,263, forward strand.
TGCAGGCGCGGCTTACGCCGCGGCGTTGCGACTGGACAGCCCGTACGACGAGGTGTTCGTCCTGCAACGTCGGCGCTGGATCGACCGCCGCGCCGTGCTGCTGGAAACCAATGTGGTGCTCGCGGCCTGGGCGCCGGGCCTGCTCGAACACGATCTGGCCGGGTCGCTGTCGAGCGTGTTCAACCAGCGGCTGGGCCTGTTTCTGAGCCGCGCGCAGCTGTCGATGCATCCGGCCGGATTGGACGCGACACAGGCGATGCTGCTGCAGTCCACGCCCGGCACGCCATGTTTTCGGCTGCAGCGGGTCAGCTTTGCCGAAGACGGCCGCGCGGTGGAGCTGGATATCGAATCCTGGCGCCACGACGCATTGGATGTGGTGGTACGGACCGAGGCGCCGACGCGGTCTGCTTTTTAGGACTGGGAATCGGGAATCGGGAATCGGGAATCGTTGAAGAGCGTGCTGCATTGCTGCGTTGGTGATGTGTGCGGCTTTGCTGCCGCCTCGGTGTGATCGACAGCAGATTCGACGCTGCTTGATAGGCCGGATGACGTGTTCGGCCAGAACGCATCGGTTACGTACTGGCAGGCCTCGACGTGGCACGACTGCCCATTGCGCGGTGGTTCCGCCCTTCCCTCGATGGCAGACATCACGACCTCGATCCGGTAACGCGACACCTGCGATCGCGAGAGGAGCGAGAGCGGCAGCGGAGTGGAACCTGCAATCGCCAGGTGGGCATGATCGGATGACAAACGCCGTGGTGCATGCGTGATCCATGTAGATTCCGGACGATCACCGCGCCTGGCGGTGGGCAGATCGTTTCGGCGGCGACGTTAGGGAAGGTCTGAACAACGAGACCTGACAGGGCGGAAGGTGGCGTCGTTCCGAAGAGTGGCTTTTGGAACTTCGGAATTTCGCCATTTCTGGCGCTT
>NZ_JAGHWU010000051.1:0-15090 GCF_017746145.1 Xanthomonas sp. D-99
CCTGACGACTGCTCGCTACGTTTTGTTAGCCGCTCTCATTGACGCGCGCCGCCGAATCGACAGGCATGAAAATTGCATCGATAGCTGTCGTGCGCGTGCCCCATCGCTGCCGCTAAAGTCCTCGCGGATGCGGCCGATACCCGTCACGTAATCCCATGCGTCCGTCTGTTTCGGGCGCCCAGACGAGGAATGCAACATGGCATCGGTGATCAGCACTTCCGCCTCCGGATTGGACATCCCTACCGTGGTGTCCACCCTGGTGTCCCGGCAGAGAGACCCCGAGCAGGCACGCATCAACAAGGCCGGTACCGCCGCAACCACGCAGTTGTCGGCGATCAGCCAGATCAAAAGCAGCATGACCACGCTCAAGTCTGCGCTGGACAAGGTGATCAGCAGCGCCGACACAAACGCCTACAAGGCTACGGTGCCAACCGATGCCGGCTTCACTGCCACCACCACCAATTCGGCGGCGCCGGGCAACTATTCGGTGGAAGTGGTCTCGCTGGCGACCTCGCAGAAACTTGCCTCCGGTGCATTCACTGCCGATGCCACGGTGGGCAGCGGCACGCTGACGATCGGCTATGGCGATCAGAGCGTCACCGTGGACATCAGCGGCACCGACAAGCTCACCGACATCGCCGCGGCCATCAACAAGGCTGCCGGCGGCAAGGGCGTGACTGCCAGCGTGGTCACCGCCAACGATGGCCAGCACCTGGTCTTCAATGCGGTCGATTCCGGCACCAAGGGCGCACTGACCATCAGCGCCAGCGACCCCAGCCTGAGCAGCCTGACCTACGGCCCCGGCGTCACCGGCGGGCTGAACCAGACCGTCGCCGCCGCCGACGCGCGGGTACGCGTGGACGGCTTCGAGCGCACGTCCAGCTCCAATACCGTCAGCGACATCGTGCCCGGCGTGGTGCTCACGCTGACCAAGGCCGCTGAAGGCACCAAGTTCACTCTGGGCGTGGCCGCAGATACCAGCGGCCTCAAGGGCAACCTCACCGCGTTCGCCGCGGCCTACAACACCGCCAACACGCTGCTGGCCAAGAGCAGCAGTTACGACGCCACCACCAGGACCGCTTCGGCGTTGACCGGCGATTCGCTGGTGCGCAGCCTGCAACAACAGCTGCGCGGCCAGGTCAGTGGCAACGTCAACGAACTCAAGGCCCTGGGCCTGACCATCGACAAGGATGGCGTGATGAGTTTCGACGGCGCCAAGTTCGACACCGCGATCGCGTCGGACGGTGGCGCCGCGGCCGAGGTGTTCGGCAAGGACGGCAAGTTCAGCGGCAACCTGACCAAGCTACTGGACAGCAACGTCAACGCCACCAACGGCACGCTCACCCTGCGCTCGGATAGCTTGAACAAGACCATCAAGGGCTACGAATCGGACCTGGATGATCTCGATGCGCGTATGGAAAAACTCAGCGACCAATACACCGCGCAGTTCGCCGCGATGGACGCCATGATCAGCAAGTTGCAAGGCAGCACCAGCTCGCTCAGTGGCCTGCTGACAGGCTGATTTCCGTGATGACGATCCTCAAGTCCTGTCAGGGTATTGCCGATACAGGTAAAGCCTATCGTGATGTTGGCCTTGCCTTCCGGCAGGAGCGTCGTCGCAGGAGCGCAGCGCTCCGGGACAAGCGAAGGTCAGCCCATTGAGGAGTCATCCATGTACGGTTCCAATCGTCAGTATGCCGAGCAATACCGCAAGGTCGGCGTGGCCACCAGCGTGACCGAAGCCGATCCGCACAAGCTGGTCTCGCTGCTGTTTGCCGGTGCTTGCCAGCGCATTCGTCTGGCCCAGGCCTGCCTGGCGCAGGGCGACCAGGCGCGCAAGGGCAAGGCCATCGGCGAGGCCTGCGCGATCGTCGGTCATTTGAACGGCTCGCTCGATCACGAAGCCGGTGGCGAGATCGCTGGTAACCTTTCGGCCCTGTACGACTACGTGATGCAGCGGCTGACCGCAGCCAACCTGCACAACGATGAGACCGCGTTGACCGAAGCGCTGGGGTTGCTCAGCGAAATCGACTCGGCGTGGAACTCCATCCCCCTCGAACAACGCGGCCTTTCCGCCGTTTCCTGAGTCCTGCCATGCATAGGGTGCAAAGCCTTCAAGCAGAAATCGCCGACCTCCGCCTGGCCATGGCGCAAGAGGAATTCGAGGCGATGCCGCAAATGCTGGACAAGCACGACCTGCACCTGCGCGAATACGCGCAGCAGGTGGACATCCAGCAGGACCGCGACGCGCTGCAGGCCTTGCTCACCATGCATCAGGACTTGATGCGGATGATGCGCGAGCGGCAGCGCAAGCTGCTGGAGCTGATCCGCGCACAGCGCACCTCATCCTCGGCCAGCCGCGCCTACGCGCGGGTCGGACGGATCTGATGAGCGCGCTCGGCACACTCGCGCCATCCGCCGATGCCGAGCTGTTTGCCGACACGCTCGGTTGCCAATTGCAGTTACCGGCCGGCTTCCGCGCCGGGAGCGAGGCAGGCGCGCACAGCGCCGCAGAAACCCTGTTGCGCAGTCTCGGCCAGGTCGAAGACCTGCGTAGCGAGGAAACCGGCGAAGACCGCGGCGAACTGCCGCTGCTGGTGCAGCGCATGGACGCCAAGCTGGATTTGATGCTGGCGCTGATCGGCCGCCTGGTGCGCCAGGGCGACAGCGGCCTGAGCCAGGGCATGGTGCATTGGTCGGTACGCGGCATCCGCCTGAGTTGCGCAACCAGCCACCCACCGGGCACAACCGGCAGCGTTTGCCTGCAGCCGTCCGACTGGCTTCCTGAACTTGTACAGCTTCCTGCCACCGTGCTGGCGAACGCGAGCGATGGCCATGATGTCTGGTTGTGGCTGCGATTTGCACCGCTCGCCCCGGGACTGCAGGACGCCCTGGAACGCCACCTGTTTCGCTTGCACCGCCGTCAGATCGCCGACGCCCGCCGCCAGCGTTGATCCGATGGTTGGCGCGGGGCGCCGGGTCAGCTAAGGTGCCCTTTACTGAAAAAGGTCTCTTCTGCGCCGTGCGAGTCATCATCGTCGACGATCACACCCTTGTCCGTGCCGGCCTGTCCAGGCTGCTGCAAACCTTCGCCGGCATCGATGTCGTGGGCGAAGCCAGCAACGCGCAACAAGCCCTGGACATGACGTCCCTGCACCGGCCCGATCTGGTGCTGATGGACCTGTCTTTGCCCGGCCGCAGCGGCCTGGATGCCATGACCGACGTGCTGCGCGCTGCGCCGCGCACGCACGTGGTGATGATGTCCATGCACGACGACCCGGTGCATGTGCGCGACGCGCTCGATCGCGGCGCCGTCGGCTTCGTGGTCAAGGACGCCGCGCCACTGGAACTGGAACTGGCGTTGCGCGCCGCCGCCGCTGGCCAGGTGTTCCTGAGCCCGCAGATCTCGTCCAAGATGATTGCGCCGATGCTGGGCCGCGAAAAGCCGGTCGGCATCGCCGCGCTGTCGCCGCGTCAGCGCGAGATCCTGCGTGAAATCGGCCGCGGCCAGAGCAACAAGGAAATCGCTGCCGATTTGGGCATCAGCGTCAAGACCGTGGAAACCCACCGCGCCCGCATGATGGAATCGCTCGGGTGCCGTCGCGCCAACGATCTGGTGCTGCTGGCCGCCAAACATCACAACGAGTTGGTCTGACGCTCCCGCCGGGCACGCGTGGGCCAGCGACGGTTAAAACAGTGACGGGATTCCGGCGGGCATGCTTGAGCCCGCCCGCAACGTCAGGAAGTTCCCGACAGGCTGTCGGGAAAATCATGAGCCGCCTCACCCGACTCCCTGATTAGAAACCCGTCGCGTTGTCCTGCAAGATGCATTCCATCGCTGCTGTGTGCAGCGCCCATCGGAAGCGCTTCCATGAAGACGACCATTTCCGCCCAGCTTGGCCAGCAACTGCACCTCACCCCGCAGTTGCTGCAGTCGATCCGTCTGTTGCAGTTGGACGGCATGCAGTTGGAACTGGAAATCCGTCGCGCCCTGGAAACCAATCCGTTGCTGGAGTTGGAAGAGCTGGCCGATAACGGGGACGAGGCCGCCACCAACAACGATGGCGCCAGCGATATCGCCGCGTTCGACGAGCTGCCGGAAAGCACGATGTGGGACGTGCAGGGCAGCAGTTGGAACGATGGGGACGACGATCGCATGCAGCGCGTGGCCGCCGGCGAGTCGACCGACCCGCATGTGCGCATCCTGCGCGAGCTGGCGCTGGACCTGGACGAGGCGGCGTTGGGGGCCGCTGCGTTCTGGCTGGAACAGACCGACGACGCCGGTTACCTGACCGAAGCGCTGTCGACGCTGCAACAGCTGGGCGCCACCCGTCTGGGTATGACCGTGCCGGCGGTGGAAGCGATCCGGCAGCGGTTGCTGCACGGCGACCCGGCCGGTCTGGCGGCCTGCGATCTGCGCGAGTGTCTGCAGGCCCAGTTGAGCGCCCTGCCCGGCCGCGTGCCGGCACGCCATCTGGCTGCGCGCATCCTCGACGGCGATCTGGAGCTGCTTGCCGCGCACGACTACACGGTGCTGGCGCGCGCACACGATGCCGAAGTGGACGATGCGCGCGAAGCGGTGCGGCTGATCCTGTCGCTGCAACCGCGCCCGGGCGACGACCTGCTGCAGGAAAGCAATGCCAGCGTGATCCCGGATGTGCTCGCCTGGCATGCCGATGACAGCTGGCGCGTCGCACTCAACCCGGCCACCACCCATCGCGTCAGCATCAACCCGGTGCACGAACGCGCGCTGGCCGATGCCGGCGAGGCCGCGCAGCCGTTGCGCGACATGCTGCAGGAAGCGCGCTGGCTGACCCGCGGGCTGTCGATGCGCTATGAGACCCTGCTGCGCGCGACGCGCGCCATCGTCGAACGCCAGGCCGCCTTCCTGGCGCGTGGCGAAGAAGCCATGGCACCGCTGACGCTGAAGGAAATCGCCGACGAGATCGGCATGCACGAATCGACCATTTCGCGCATCACCACCGGCAAGTACATCCAGACCCCACGCGGCACCTTCGAGCTCAAGCACTTCTTCGCCGTGCGGCTGGAAGGCGCCAGCGTCTCCGGCCAGGCCGTCAAGGCGATGGTGCGTCGCCTGATCGAAAGCGAGCCGGCCGGGCGGCCGCTGGCCGACGAGGCCATTGCCGGATTGCTGTCGCGGCAAGGCGTTAACATTGCGCGCCGCACCGTGGCCAAGTACCGCGAACAACTTGATATCGCACCGGCACGCGAGCGCCGCCGCACCACCAAACCGCTGCTTGCCCGGGCAGGATAAGGACTACTATGAGCAAACTCACCGTGCTGCTGGTCGACGACCACGAGGGCTTCATCAACGCTGCGATGCGTCATTTTCGCAAGGTCGACTGGCTCAATATCGTGGGCAGTGCCGCCAATGGGCTGGAAGCGATCGAGCGCTCTGAGTCGCTGCGCCCCAATGTCGTGCTGATGGACCTGGCCATGCCGGAGATGGGCGGGCTGCAGGCCACGCGTCTGATCAAGACGCAGGACGATCCGCCGTATATTGTCATCGCGAGCCACTTCGATGATGCCGAGCATCGTGAACACGCTCTTCGCGCGGGTGCTGACAATTTTGTCAGCAAGCTGTCCTATATCCAGGAAGTCATGCCAATCCTGGAGGGCCTGACGGAAGGAGCCAGGAATGAGTGAGTCCCGCATTCTGTTGATCGACAGTGACGCCGTGCGCGCCGAGCGCACCGTCTCGCTGCTCGAGTTCATGGACTTCAACCCCCGCTGGGTCACCGACGGCGCCGACATCAATCCTGGCCGTCACCGCCACGATGAGTGGATGGCGGTGATGGTGGGCTCGGCGCAGGACGCTGCGCAGGCCGACAAATTCTTCGACTGGCTGGCCGATGCCAAGCTGCCGCCACCGGTGTTGCTGATGGAGGGCAGCCCGAGCGCGTTTGCGCAGACCCACGGCCTGCACGAAGCCAATGTATGGGCGTTGGACACCCCCCTGCGTCATGCGCAGCTGGAAGCGTTGCTGCGCCGCGCAAGCCTCAAACGGCTGGACGCCGAGCATCAGGCCGGTGTGCAGCAGGACTCCGGCCCAACCGGCAACAGCGAAGCGGTGACCCGCCTGCGCCGGCTGATCGACCAGGTGGCTGCGTTCGACACCACTGTGCTGGTGCTGGGCGAATCCGGTACCGGCAAGGAAGTGGTCGCACGCGCCATCCACCAGCACTCGCCGCGGCGCGACGGGCCGTTTGTGGCGATCAATTGCGGCGCGATCCCGCCGGATCTGCTGGAAAGCGAATTGTTCGGCCACGAAAAAGGCGCCTTCACCGGTGCGCTGACCACCCGCAAGGGTCGCTTCGAGATGGCCGAAGGCGGAACGCTGCTGCTGGACGAAATTGGCGACATGAGCCTGCCGATGCAGGTCAAGCTGCTGCGCGTGCTGCAGGAGCGCAGCTTCGAGCGCGTTGGCGGCGGGCAGACCATCCGCTGCAACGTGCGCGTGATCGCCGCGACCCACCGCAATCTGGAATCGCGCATCAGCGATGGCCAGTTCCGCGAGGACCTGTTCTATCGCCTCAATGTGTTTCCGATCGAAATGCCGGCACTGCGCGAGCGTGTGGACGATCTGGCCATGCTGGTGCAGACCATTGCAGGCCAGCTGGCACGCACCGGTCGCGGCGAAGTGCGCTTTGCCGACGAGGCCCTGCAGGCGCTGCGCAGCTACGATTGGCCGGGCAATGTGCGCGAGCTGACCAACCTGGTCGAGCGCCTGGCGGTGCTGCATCCCGGCGGGCTGGTGCGGGTGCAGGATCTGCCGGCGCGTTATCGCGGCGACTTCGCTTCGGCCATTCCGGTCGAGCTGCCGCCGGAGCCGGAGTTGGTGGCCGCACCGGTTGAGGTCAGCGCACTGCCGAGCAATGTGGTGACGCTGCAACCAAAGACCGCCGATGCCGAACCGGTCGCGACGTCCAGCCTGCCGGACGACGGCATCGATCTGCGTGGGCATATGGCCAACATCGAGTTGGCGTTGATCAACGAAGCATTGGAACGTACGCAGGGCGTGGTGGCGCATGCCGCTCAGCTGCTGGGCCTGCGCCGCACCACGTTGGTGGAGAAGCTGCGCAAGTACGGCATCGATCGCGAGCAGACCGAGCTGGCCAACTGAGCCCGCACACGCGCAGGTTCCGCTCGCCGGCATAGCGCTTGCTTCAGCAGGATCACTCCGTTCGCAGCTGCCGGCTGCGACGGAATCCCGACCTTCACCAGCACCTGCCGAGGCATTGATGCCCATCCCCGTCACCAGTCCGCTGTTGCCGCCGCTGGAAGAATTTCTGCCCTATCTGGAGCGGATCTGGAGCAGCCGCATCGTCAGCAACGGTGGCGAGATGCACCATGCACTCGAACGCGCACTGTGCGAGTACCTGGGGGTGCCGCACCTGGCATTGCTGACCAACGGCACCACCGCCCTGATCACCGCGTTGCAGGCGCTGCGCATCACCGGTGAAGTGATCACCACGCCCTACTCGTTCGTTGCCACGGCGCATTCGCTGTTGTGGAAAAGCATCACCCCGGTGTTCGTGGACATCGACCCGGTGACGCTCAACATGGACCCTTCGAAGATCGAAGCGGCCATCACCCCGCAGACCACCGCGATCATGCCGGTGCATTGCTACGGCACTGCCTGCGATACGACAGCCATCACGCGTATTGCCGACATCTACAACCTCAAGGTCATCTACGACGCTGCGCATGCCTTCGGTGTGCGCGATGACGGCGGCTCGATACTGCGCCATGGCGACCTGAGCGTGTTGAGCTTCCATGCGACCAAGGTCTTCAACACCTTCGAAGGCGGCGCGATTGTCTGTCCCGACGAAAGGAGCTACCAGCGCATCGGGCATCTGAAGAACTTCGGCTTCGTCGACGAAACCACGGTGGTGGCACCGGGCATCAACGGCAAGATGAACGAGATCAGCGCGGCGTTCGGCCTGCTACAGCTACAGCACATCGACGACGCCATCGCCCAGCGCAGCGCCATCGATGCGCAATACCGCCAACGGTTGAGCGATGTGCGCGGCATCCGCTGCGTTGCGCGGCCCGCTCATTCCCGCGCCAATTACGCATATTTCCCGGTACTGGTGCAGGACGACTACCCGCTGTCGCGCGATGCGCTGTACCAATTGATGCGCGAGCACGGCATTCTGGTGCGGCGCTATTTCTATCCGTTGATCAGCGACTTCCCGATGTACCGTGCTCTGCCCTCGTCGGCGCCGGCATGGTTGCCGGTGGCGCGCTCAGTGGCGGCGCAGGTGTTGTGCCTGCCGATTTTTCCTGGCTTGAGTCGCGATCAGGTCGATACCATCGCCGATCTCATTGCCGGCCAACAGGCGACATGACCGTACAACGCTACACCTGCATTTCAACCTCACATCTCTACAACAGGCACCCAGGCGAGCTCGCATGACCCAGGCAACATTTATCGAGAACTTCCTCTCCGCCACCGACTTCCAGGAGCCGGTGGAGGTCACCATGGACACCGCCCTGGCCGACTTGCCTGAGTGGGATTCGCTCTCAGCGTTGGGAGTAATCGTCATGTTCGACGTGGATTACGGAAAGGTCATTACCGGCGACGATCTCAAGAACTGCGTCACCCTAAACGATCTCTACAAACTGCTGGGGTAAAGCTTATGGGACTGTCCACTCTTAGTAATGTCCGCTTTGCGGGCATGGCGAGTTGCGTGCCCAAGCGGATCATTTCCAACCTGACCGATTGCCCGCCGAAGATGCGCTCGGAACGCGAGCGCCTGGTGCGTAACATCGGCATCGAGTTTCGTCGCATTTGCCCAAGCTGGCAGACGTTTTCCGATCTTGCGCTCATCGCCACGGAAAAGCTGCTTGCAGAGCTGCAATGGGACAAGGAAGAAATCGATGCACTGATTGTCGTGACGCAATCACCCGACTACCCCATCCCAGCCACGGCCATCATCATGCAGCACCGGCTGCAATTGCCACAGACCGCCATCGCCTTCGATGTCAATCTCGGCTGCTCCGGCTATCCCTTTGGCCTGCACCTGGTGGGCAGCATGATTGCGGCGGGCACCATCAAGAAAGCGCTTCTGCTGGTCGGCGACCGCTCCGCCACACTTCTGGACCCATTGTTCTCCGACGCGGGCACCGCCACGGCGCTGGAGTTCGACAAGAATGCGCCACCCATGCATTTCGACTTGAACAGCGATGGTAGCGGCTACAGGGCCATCATGTTGCCCATAGGTGGACACCGTGAGCCTTATGGACCTCAGCATATCTCTCCCACACGTGACGAAAACGGTGTGCTGCACTGGCCAGGTGAACTCATTCTGGATGGCCCGGCCGTATTGAGCTTCTCGACCCAACGAGTGCCTCCAGCGGTGGAAAGATTGCTTGAGTATTCCGGTGCTGCTAAGGACAGCGTTGATTTCTTCGTTTTCCATCAGGCCAACAAAATGATCAACGAAACCATCCGCAAGAAGTTGGCGCTGCCTGCTGAGAAAGTGCCGTCAACCCTGCGAGACTTCGGTAATACCAGTGGCGCTTCCCTGCCCATCACCATGACCGTCCGTCTGAACGACACGCTGATCAAGGCCAGGCACCGCCTGTTGCTTGCCGGCTTCGGCATTGGCCTGTCCTGGGGCACAGCCATCGTGGACGTCGAAAATGCAGCCTTTCCGGCACTGATCGAAGCATGAACGCCGAGCGCGATCCGTTTTCCCTGGAAGGCAAGCGCATCCTGGTGACTGGTGCTTCATCGGGTATCGGTCGACAAATTGCCATCACCTGCTCACAGATGGGGGCGTGCGTCGTCATCACCGGGCGCAATACCGCGCGGTTGCAAGACACATTCAACCAACTGGAAGGCCAAGGCCACACGCAAGTGGTAGCGGACTTGGCGCAACAGGAAGGCATTGACCGGGTCGTTGGTGCAAGCGGCATCATCAATGGATTGGCACACGCAGCTGGCATGTCCAAGCTGACCCCCTTTCGAATGATCGGTCACGCGCACCTGGACGAGACATTTGCAAGCAACACCTACGCACCCATGCTACTGACGCGAGGCCTGTTGGCGAAGAAGCAGATCGCGCCGGGCGGATCCCTGCTATTCATTGCCTCAATTGCTTCACATATCGGGCCGCTGGCGAGCAGCGCATACGCTGCTAGCAAAAGCGCCCTGCTGGGCATGATGCGCTCGCTGGGTATGGAAGTAGCCAAGCAAGGCATGCGCGCCAACTGCATCGCACCGGGCTACGTACGCACTCCGCTGCTGGATGGCTTGCAGGGAAGCGGCGGCAATATGGACAGCCTGTTTGAATTGACGCCACTTGGCATGGGCGAGCCGGAAGACGTGGCTTATGCAGCAGTGTTCTATCTATCCGATGCCAGCCGCTGGATCACGCGCAACCACTTCATTCTTGATGGCGGTTTTTCTGTACCGATGGACATCTACGCATGAGTAACGCGGCGCAACGCGCTTTTTCACTGGAGGGCAAGACCATTTTGGTCACAGGCGCTTCATCGGGCATCGGCAGGCAAATTGCCGTTTCCTGCGCGCGACGCGGGGCGTGCTTGGTGATTACCGGACGCGACGCAGATCGCCTTCAGGAAACCTACAATCTGCTGGAGGGGCAAGGGCATCTCCAGGTGCTGGCCGACCTGACCGAAGCCGAAGGCCGTGAACGACTGGTACAGGGCATTTCCAGCCTAGATGGCTTGGTGCACTGCGCTGGCAGGCAGCGCTTGAGCCCCATCAGGCAGGTGACCGAAAAGCTCATTACCGATGTCTATGCAGTCAATTTCCTCGCCCCTGTCATGCTCACCCAGCGGCTGTTGCAGGCCAACGCTCTTGCGCCTCAAAGCTCCATCGTCTTCATGCTGTCCACTGCGGCCCATATCGGCACACCCGGGGTAGGACCATATTCGGCCATGAAGTCAGCCCTGCTCGGCATCATCCGTTGCCTGTCCATGGAGCAGGCCAAACGCAAGATTCGGGTCAATGGCATGTCTCCCTCTGCAGTGGCGACGCCCATCTGGGACGCAACCCATCTAGAAGCACAGCGAAAACGCCATCCGCTCGGATTAGGCACCCCGGAGGACGTGGCGAACGCTGCAATCTATCTGTTGTCCGATGCCAGCCGCTGGGTAACCGGGACCAGTTTGGTAATGGACGGTGGGGCTGTCCTGTGACCTATTCCGTGCTCATCGTCGGCGCGGGCGGTTGGGGCCGCGAGGTCCTTGAGCAAATGCAAGGCGATATTGCACATGGCAAGGAATGGGAAGTCACCGGATTCCTGGACAGCCGCAAGCATATTCTCGATGGTTTCGATACTGGGGTACCCATCGTCGGCGACCCTTTGACATACGTGCCGCGTGGCAACGAGGCCTTTGTCTGCGCGCAAGGCGACCCATTGGAACGGCGGAAGTACATTCAACCGCTGCTTGCGAAGGGGGCCTCGTTCATCCCGATCTGCACCGAGGCGCACCTCAGTCGCCGCGTACGTCTAGGCACAGGTTGCTTTCTCGGCAACCAGGTCCACGTTGGGCCCGATGTGTGGATCGGGGATTTTGCAAATCTGCTCACTTGGTCGGTGATTGGACACGATGTACGCATTGGCAATTATGCTCATGTGGGCGCACAGGTTTTCATGGGCGGCGGCGTGCAGATAGGCGACTTCGCAGTCGTGCACCCGCGTGCCACCCTGGTGCCCGGTATCAAGGTGGGTGAGCACGCTGTCGTGGGCACCGGTGCAGTCGTGCTGAAGGATGTGCCGGCGGGCGCCACCGTGTTCGGCAATCCGGCCAAGATCGTATTCCACAAGAACATGACGATGGACTGATCCATGCGATCCAGGATGCACCCCAACTATTACTTGTCGCAGGAAATCTTTGATCGCGAGCAGCGCAAGATCTTCCGCAAGGTGTGGTTGTTCGCAGGGCTTAAAACGCTGCTGAAGGATCACAATTGTTTTGTCACACGCAAGATCGCAGGCATCCCCGTGGTCATCCAGAACTTCCACGGTGAAATTCGCGCGTTCGAGAACGTTTGCCTCCACCGTAGCGCGCTAATCCAGGCCGATGCTATTGGCTGCCGCCCGTTGGTGTGCCCTTACCACGCTTGGAGTTACGACGAACGAGGCCGTGTCAGGAACATCCCGGACTGTGGCGCGATCTATCGCATCGACGATAATGAAAAGAACAACCTCAAGCTGCGCGAATTCTCACTGCACGCTATTGGCAACGTACTGTTTGTCAACCTAGATCCTAACCCGATGCCAATCGAGGAGCAGTTTTCGGCAGACTTCATCGCCTTGCTGGAAAGCAGTTCCAACGCTTATGACAGTGAGGTCATGGTGACGACATGGCATGGGCGTTACAACTGGAAGCTCGCTTACGAAAACCTTCGCGATGCCAATCACCCGCGCTTCGTCCATCCTAAGACCCTGGCCAAGAGTGTCAGCTTCGTTCCCCAAGTAAGCGAAGAACAGGCAAAGGAGTCCATCGAACCCTTGCAAGACACATCGCCGGCGTCCCTGAGACGCGAAATGCGCCGCTTCAGCTTCGGTGGGGCGGAGGCATCCATCCCCGACCTTAGAGACTTTGGCTGGTACGATAAAGTCGAACGCTGGGGCAAGCAGAACGCCTACTTCAACTGGTTGGCTTTCCCGAACTTGCATATCGCAAGTGCGAACGGCGGCTACTCCTTCACGCTGGAACACCACGTCCCGGTCGCGCCGGACAGGACCGACTTGGAAGTCCATTGGTTCAGCGCACGCAAGAAGCGGCCTTATGGGTTTTCCGGCCAGGTGTTACTGGCACAAATGCACGGCAGCAAAACGGTGGTGGGCGAAGACGTGGACATCATGGAGCGGGTGCAGGCCGCATTGCATACAGATGCTCCGCTGCCCACCCAGGGTGCCTACGAATCCATGAATCGCCTGGTCGAACGCTGGTATGAAACCCTGATGGAAACCGAACATGAAATCTAGGTGGATCATCGGAGGCAGCGAATACCTCGATCTGGCCTTTTACGCCTGGAAGCAAGTGCGTCAAGACGAGAAGGTCATCAAGATTGACGTGCCGCAGAATGCTGATCATGCGTTCGAGCTAGGTGTGCTGGATGGGTTGGATCCATCCGGCGGGGCCATGTTCGCTGCCTTTGACGAACGCTTCGGCAACTTCAAACGGATGGAACTGATGCAGGCGGCAATGGAGCGTGGCTTCAGGCTGGAGCCGTTCATACACCCCAGCGCCGCCATCGGCGCGGACACGGTCATCGGCTTGAACGCCTTCGTGGGTGCCAATGCTATCGTCGGGCACGGCTGCAAGATCGATTACAACACCGTCATCCATGCCGGAGTGCACCTTGGGCCTGCGTGTCGCATCAAATCCTCATGTTGGATAGAGAATGGTGTGCAAATCGGCGCGGGCGTCGAGATCGGCGGCAATAGCGTCCTGCGGACCGGCGCCATCGTACGCGCAGGCGTCAAAGTGGGCCGAAGCTGCGAACTTGGCTGGCCGCGTATTTACGACGAGGACGTGCCCACCAAAACCTATTTTGATATCCGCTACGACGCCCCGATTCACACCTACGATAGATGACCTTCATGCACTCGAAAATTGAGCAGCTTCGCCAACGCATTCTGCGTATCGCGGAGCAGGAACGTCCCGCACTCGACGATGTCATTGCGCGCCTGCCCGCGATTGCCGACCGCCCTGTTTTCCTGGTTGCTCCCGAGTCCTACGCAGGCATGGTGCATGGCCCTAGGGTCGTGGCCAACCTACGTCATGTAATTGCGGCGGTCGATGACCAAAGCACCCATCTGGATAACATCCACGGCGCGCCGCGCTGGAGCAGTCAGGAGTTTCTTGCGAATGCGGGCCAGTATCCCGATGCAGTCGCTATCGATTTCTCTTGTAGCCCGCGCGGCCGTGCGTTTGCCACCAATCTCTGCGCAGCTGCGCACATTGAACAGCTGAGCGTTGCACCTTCCGTGGATCCACTGATCCCGGATTTTGAGCAGCGCCCTCTGTTCCTCATCCAACCGCGCTCTGGCATTGGCAACATCTATGCTCCCCAGATCGTCCAACACCCCACACATGTCATCGCCGCCGTGGATGACAAGCCAAACGAAGGTGACACAGTACATCGCGTGCCGCGTTGGAGTTTGCGCCAGTTCGCTGAACAAGCTGCCCACTACCCCGGGGCACTGGCCATCGACTTCTCCTACAGCCCAGAAGAATCCGGCTTGGCTCGTACGCTCTGCGAGCAGGCAGGCATCGAGAGGGTGGATGCCTGCCTGGCCATTGCCCACTGTGGACTGGCAGCAGTGTACGAACCTGCCCAGGTGTACCGCCAGCGCACGCTTCTGCGCCTGGACGAGTTTTTGCGCCTTGCGGATCGCCTGGACGACGAATTCAGCATTTTTACGCTCTACAGCAACCTATTGTTTCGCCTGACCTACGATTCCAGCCTTCTGAGGGACTGCTGGGCCGCACCGATCAACGAATACTTTTCCACGTTCGCTGACAGCAGCACCTTCCAACTGGGAAAGCGCGAACATTTTTGTGATGGTGGCGCCTTCGAAGGCCCCATCGTCCGCAAGTTTCTGGACGCATCCCGCCATCAATACGAAAGCATCACAGCCTTCGAACCTGATCGCATCAACTTTCAGAAACTGCAGGGTGTCGCGAATGCCCACCCCTTTTTGCCTGGCAATCTCAAGGCCATCAACAAAGCCATCTCCAACGAACATACGACGTTGCGCTTCAAGGAGACCGGTACCGTCTCTAGCCATGTGTCCCAGGATGGCGAAATTTCGGTATCTACCACGCGCCTAGACGACGAACTTGAAAAACTGACGTTGCTGAAGCTTGACATCGAAGGATTTGAGGCCAGAGCACTGGAAGGCGCATCTCGCCTCATCCACACCCAGCGCCCCCGTATGGCTATTTGCGTATACCACTACGCCCAGGACTTGCTCGATATCGTGGAACAACTGGATAAATTGGTGGATGGTTACCACTTCCGACTGCGCCAGCACTCTCCTGCCCACTACTACGATCTTGGGAAGGTCTGATCAACTC
>NZ_JAGHWU010000052.1:0-42405 GCF_017746145.1 Xanthomonas sp. D-99
GGCAAGAAAGATCTCGCGCCGGGTCTGCTTACGCTTGCCCAAGCCCTCAGCGTCACCGAACGTCAGCTGCATGGATGAATCCTCTACATAAGGCGATAGTGTCGCGCATCTGCGGTGAGTTGATCAGACCTTCCTTAGGCGTCATTATGCGCAGAGTTGGGAACACGGTCAGGTTGCCCTTTATAAATGAATCTGACGCCGTTGCTCTTGTAGCAACCCTGCATGCCACTGAGGCGTGCTAGGGCGAACAAAAGCCCCCGTGCAGAACCACCACCGA
This sequence comes from Xanthomonas sp. D-99, assembly GCF_017746145.1. Taxonomy (NCBI): domain Bacteria; kingdom Pseudomonadati; phylum Pseudomonadota; class Gammaproteobacteria; order Lysobacterales; family Lysobacteraceae; genus Xanthomonas; species Xanthomonas sp. D-99. The sequence continues at coordinate 278 of NZ_JAGHWU010000052.1, forward strand.
GAGCTTTCATCTCATTCGCGTAGACCCCTCACATACCCAGATCAGACAGCCCCGGATGATCATCCGGGCGACGGCCCAGCGGCCAGTGGAACTTGCGGTCGCTTTCCTTGATCGGCATGTCGTTGATGCACGAGAAGCGGCGCTCCATCAGGCCATCGGCGCCGAATTCCCAGTTCTCGTTGCCGTAAGAGCGGAACCAGTTGCCTGAGTCGTCATGCCATTCATAGGCATAGCGCACAGCGATACGGTTTTCGGTAAAGGCCCACAGCTCCTTGATCAGGCGGTACTCCAGCTCCTTGTTCCATTTGCGCGCAAGAAACTGCCGCGCTTGTTCCCGGCCGTTGGTGAACTCGGCACGGTTGCGCCATTGGGTGTCGAGCGAATAGGCAAGCGACACCTTGTCGGCATCGCGGGAATTCCAACCGTCTTCGGCGAGTCGTACCTTTTCGATCGCCGATTCGCGGGTGAAGGGGGGAAGCGGCGGTCGCGTGTGAGCGTTGGACATGGCAAAGCCTCCAATCGAAGTGGATACATCGTCGTTTGAGATTGCGGCGGAGCGTCAGGCCGCTAGCGGACGGCCTGTTTTATCAACAACTGCGCGATATCCCGTGCGGTGTCTGCGGCGTCCTCGTCGCCCATCACGCGCGAGAGGGTGATTGCGCCTTCCATGAGAAGCAGCAGCTGGCGGGCCAGTGCGACCGGCTGCGTGATACCCAGTTGCCCGGTCAGTTCCTGCGTGTAGTCGAGCAACTTCTGTTTGTGATGCTTGGCGATCTTGCGAATTGGATCGTCGGGGTCCCCGACTTCGCCTGCGGTATTGATGAACGCACAGCCGCGGTAACCGGCAGACTGGAACCATTCCTCGAGCACCGTGAACATGCGCAGGATGCGCGCCTCGGGGCTGCCGGCCTTGTCGCACTCGTGCCTGAACCACTCGAGCCAACGGACGTCGCGTGCGTTCAGGGCAGCGGCGGCCACCTCGTCCTTGTTGTCGAAGTGGCGGTAGATGCTTTTCCGCGCCACGCCTGAGGTCTTCACCAACAGGTCCATGCCGGTGGCATGGATGCCGTGCTGATAGATCAGCGCCTCAGCCGTTGCCAGGATCTTCTGTTGTGTGTCGTTTGTTGGCTTGTCCACGACGCCAAGGTAGAACGATCGTTCTCCCCTGTCAACGACTGCGCGTTGCGTGGGTTCCGAGCCCTCACCACCCAAACGAACGATCGAGCAATCCGGACGTCATCGTGCTGGCCGACCGACTTAGGCAGCCGTTCCCATCCGTGGCGCTGCGATGCCGTCGACGAACAACCCGATCAGGTGCGCGATGCGCGTCCTTGGCGAGCCGAGCTGTTCGGTGGCCAGCGATGTCGCGATGGCGACGACGACGAGATCGTCGAAGGAAACATCGCGGCGGACGAGGCCGGTCTTCTGCGCGCTGCGCAAACGCTGCTGCCCTTCCTTGCTGACGGCCTCGCACCCTGGCGTGCCGCTCTGCAGCACGGCGCCGAGCGACGCAGCCAGCCCACGGTAGACGCTGGTGTGCAGTGCCAGATCCTCCAGATACGCGCGCAGCGCGGCCAGCGCGTCGAGCGAACAGGCGCGCGCGTGACTGGAAGCCGCCAGCGACAGGAAGCGCCCGCTATAGGCCGCGGCAAACAACGACTCGCGTGTGGGGAAGCGCCGATACAGCGTGCCGATGCCCACACCCGCGCGCTTGGCGACGTCTTCCATCGAGGCTTCGGCACCGCGCTCCAGGAACACCGCCTCGGCTGCGGCGAGCAGGCGCTCGCGGTTTCGTTGGGCATCGGCGCGCAAGGGGGTGTCGGCGGTCAATGGGCTGTTCCGGCGTGACTTGTGGAAGTGGAGGCTACCTCCATATACTAAGTGGAACAATCCTCCACTTACCAAGGAAGCACGATGGGCAAGCGATTCGACGGCAAGGTGGTCGTGGTCACCGGCGGTACGGACGGCATTGGGCTGGTGACGGCGCGGGCGTTTTCGGCCGAAGGCGCGCAGGTCTACATCACGGGCAGGCGGCAGGACCGGTTGGACGCCGCGGCGGCGGAGATCGGCGGCGGCGCGGTGGGCGTGCAGGGCGATGTCGGCGTGCCCGAGGACATGGACCGCCTCTATGCGCGCATCCAGCAGGAGCACGGCCGGCTGGATGTCGTCTTCGCCAACGCGGGCGTTTCCGAGTCGGCCGCGCTTGGCGAGATCGACGTTGCGCACCTGGAGCGCCTGTTGGCGACCAACATCAAGGGCACGGTCTTCACCGTACAGAAGGCGCTGCCGTTGATGGCGAGCGGCGGCGCTGTGATCCTGGCCGGCTCTGTGGCTGGCAGCAAGGGCATCGGCGCGCTCTCGGTCTACAGCGCGACGAAGGCGGCCATCCGCTCGTTCGCGCGCACCTGGACGAGCGACCTGAAGAGCCGCGGCATCCGCGTGAACGTGGTGTCGCCCGGCATGATCCACACACCGGCCATGCAGACCTACCTGCAAGCCAATGCAGGGGCCGAGGACGCGTTCAAGCAAATGATTCCGTTCGGGCGTTTGGGCGACGCCGAAGAGATCGCCGAGGCGGTACTGTTCCTGGCCTCGGACGCGTCCAGCTTCATCGCGGGGCACGAGTTGTTTATCGATGGCGGAGTCATGGCGATTTAGGCCGCCTGCAAGAGCGCTGCGATCAGCCAGAGCGACCGCGCGCTCGACCGCTCGCAGGTGGCGGTTGTCGCCATGTTTGCTGGAGACACGTCCGGATTTACTTCAGTGGCTTTCTCCGATGGTCGCCACCGATCCGGCGATGCCGGTCGCTCGTCGCCCAGCCGCTGGGGAGTGACGGTATCTACCAAACCTCGCATCTGCCGGGTTACATCAAGATGCGTTCGCCTAGCCGGCCTGGTGGTCTGGGCGAACGGTGCATCGCAGGCGGGCACCATGTCGCTTTGTGTGCTGATCGTGCATAGCGACACATAGAACCGATGGATCTGCTCCAGCGTGGCGCCGAACCTGTCGCGCGACATTTAGTGAAACCTGAGCGCGGTTTTTCCGGTTTCCTGCCTGTGCCATGTCGAGCACTCCAGCCGTCTAGCGAACGATCGTCGTAAGCGCCTGGAATGTAGTCCAACGGTCGATCACGACGCCGAACGCGCGACCGTGCAGTGCTGAGCCACGCACACGATGGCAGTGATTGTGCCGCCTGCGCCCGCAGACCCCGCGTCGCTCACAGTGCCGCCAAGGCGTTGAATGAGCGCCACCATCGGAGCCAGGTTGTCGCCCCCGTTGTTGGTCCAGGTGCCCGGAAGTTCGCTGGCTTGGCTTCGGAATCGATTGGCCCGCTGCTGTTCTTTCGCTGCCGGGTTCGGATTTTCCGTTGGCCCGATTCAAATCAACGATCACGCCGACATGCGGGCCGTCCTAGAAGACAACGTTGAAGATCAGGTTTGTCCGATCTGGATTGGTCAGCGACGCGGTGATTCCGGAGCGTGTGGCCTGTTGTATCCGCAAGCTGCTGCCCGTGGCAGATTCAACCATTGCCCTGAGGTTTGCATCGGTCACGTCGTCGTCTGCGCTCTTCTCGCGCGCATGGGATTCAAGCCCAGCGTGTCGACCGGAATAGTGTCGATAGGTCGAATGGTGGCCCCCATCGACTACGTGAAACGTGTGCGCGTTTGCGACCTATTGAGTCGCCTTGGCTTGTGGCGCCTGCTGCCGCACGATGGGTGTCGGTGGAGCTTTCACCGCCGCGGGCACGGTGTCGTCTGGTCCGACGTACCACTGTTGAACCAGGTTATCTTTTACGTTGTAAACGATATGGGTGCCAGGCCCCCTGCTCACTGCTTCAGCACGAAAATCGCTGTCTACCTGGCAGGTGTCGCACCGGATTGCAACGGCCTGGGCACAAACCGAGACAACGGCACATCCTGTCGCCAGCACAGCTATCCATATGTACTTCACGATATCTCCGTCATTTCTACGAATGCAGTTCAAACAGCGTATTTGAGACGGTACCTTGTCGCAACAGCTCGGCAGGGGATGCGTTTCGGCCTTGGCGGGTAAGGCGCGGGAGCAGATGCAAAATGGACGTCAACAAGAGTCGGGTCGACGTCTTCTAACCTCATCAACGCGCGCATCGGAAGGCTGGGCGAATACGCCTTGACCTCCCATACATCCCCCACCCGCCATCCTCGCTGCGGCCTCAACTGGAGAACGCACGATGATGAAGTGGATGGGCACCGCGCTGGCCGCGGCACTGTTGATGAGCGGTTGCGCCAAGGTGGAAGGCGAGAAGTTCGTTGGTCACTGGGTCAACCTGCAGTCGCAGGACGAGACGATGGACATCGAGCGCAATGGCGAGACCTTCATGGTCCGCAGCACCACGCCGAAGTTCTTCAGCCGCCAGCCCAAGACCGAGAGCTACCCGGCGGTCTACAAGGACGGCGCGCTGCAGGTCACCAACGATGGCGAGACGGTGAATTTCGCCATCGACGAAAGCAACGGCCACCTCAATACCGGTGGTGAGCAGTACGAGCGCGTGCCGGCCAAATAAGGCCGCAGCTGTCGCCGGCACCCGCGTGCAGACCCCGACGGTCGTACGCGGGCGTTCGGCAGGTGGGCAGGTGTGTGCGTCATTCGATGCGGATGAATGCGCCGAAGCGAGCTGGAGCAGCGTGCTGTCTTCAAGATGGCTGCGTGGTGTTGCAGGCGTATAGGATCACGGCCTTGTTCGAGGCCATGCGATGCGCATCCATTCAAGACACATCCCCCGTTTCTGCCTTGCGCGTGCGTCGGTCTTAGCGGTGGTGCTTGCACTGTTCGCTGGCCAGGGGTTTGCGCAGGCCGGTAACGGCCCGACGTACGTTGCCCCGGCGCCGGCAGTTGCGCCGCCGGTGGACCACGCATTTGCCGGGGTGATGCGCGTGGACGTGGATGCCACCGATGTAGCGCGCCGCATCTTCACTGTGCACCAGCAGATACCGGTAGACGGCAGCGGCGCGGTGACGCTGCTGTATCCACGTTGGGAGGCCGCCAGCCACGGGCCCAGCCTGACGGTCACCGATCTTGCCGGCCTGGAGGTCAGTGCAGCGGGGCGCCGCCTGCCATGGCGGCGCGATGGCTATGAGCCGCATGCCTTCCATGTGGAAGTGCCGGCCGGGACGCAGCAAATTGAGGTGCGGTTCCAGATGCTGGCCGGCGGCGAGTTGCTGACACGCGACATCGTGTCCGTGCCCTGGCAGCGGTTGCTGCTGTACCCGGCCGGTTGGTATGCCAGGAACATTCCGGTGGCCGCCATGTTGACGCTGCCGGGCGGGCTGCGGCCGTTCAGCGCCTTGGACGTGCAGCGCGCGGGCGGCACGCACTACGCCTTCAAGACGACATCGCTGGAAACGCTGCTGGATGCGCCGGTGCTTGCGGGCCGGTATGCCGCCCAGCTACCGCTGGCCGGGGAGGTGTCGCTGGATATCGTGGCGCAGCGGCCCGCCGACCTGCAGGTGCCGCCCGCACGTGTGGCCGAACTGCAGGCGTTGCTTGTGCAGCTACGTGCGGTGTTCGGCCCGCCGCCGTTTGCACGCTACGAAATCCTGGCGCGGCTGGGCGACGAGGGGTCGGCCGGCGGCACCGAGCATCGCGCGTCCAGCGAGAACGGTCTGGCGTCGTCGCATTTCCAGGACTGGCCGGGCCAGATCCTCTCGCGCGACCTGATCGCGCACGAGATCGTGCATGCCTGGAACGGCTTTTACCGGACGCCTGCCGATTTATGGGCACCGACGCCGAACGTGCCGGTCTCCGGAAGCCTGCTGTGGATGTACGAAGGACAGACCGAGTTCTGGGGCCGCGTGCTGGCGACGCGTGCCGGCCAGTTCACGCCCGATGAGGTGCGCGACCGCCTGGCGCTGGAAGCAGCGGAGATCGCAGCGCGGCCCGGGCGGGCATGGCGCTCTTTGTCCGACGACGTGCACTACCCGGCTTTCATGTTGCGCCAGCCGGTGGCGTGGCGCGACTGGCAACGCCGGCGCGATTACTACTCCGAAGGGGTGATGCTGTGGCTGGCAGTGGATGCCGAACTGCGCACGCGCAGCGGGGGCAGGCGCAGCATCGACGATTTCGCGCAGCGCTTCTTTGCCGGCGCCGCGCCGGACGCGCCCACGCGCACCTATACGTTCGAGGACATCTGCGCCACGTTGCATGCGGTAGCGCCAGTGGACTGGGCAGGCTTCCTGCGCGGGTGGATCGATGCCCACGACGAACTGGACACCACGCGCGGCCTGACCCAACACGGCTGGGCGCTTGTCTACACGGACACGCCGACTGCGGCGTTCCGTGCCAGCGAAGAAGAAGCTGGCGTTGCCGATCTCACCTACTCAATCGGATTGACGGCGCGCGCCGACGGCATGCTGCGCACGGTGGCCTGGAACGGCCCCGCCTTCGCCGCCGGGCTGCGGCCGGGCACGCGCGTGTCGACCGTCAATGGATCGCCGTTCTCGCAGGACGCGTTGCGCGATGCGGTGCGCGGCGCGGCACGCCGCCCCATCGTGTTGGGCATTGCGCAGGACGGGCAGCGCGCGGACGTGCAGATCCAGTACACCGGGCCGCTGCGCTACCCACGGCTGGAACGGCTGGCCGGGCGGCCCGATACCCTTGCCAGGCTGCTTGCGCCACGCTGAGGCGATGGGCGCCGGCGGCCGCCACCCGGTGTCACGTACTCCACTGCGCCAGACCCTCTGCCCTTCGATGGCGCACAAGCCTTACAGTGCGCTGGCACGCCGGGTCCGGCGCTGCCAGCGCGTTCAAGCCAGCAACCACGAGGGTGTCATGAGCAAGGGGATGGACCAGAAGAAGAACCAGAAGAAAGAGCCGACCAAGACGCTGAAAGAAAAGCGCGCGGCCAAGCAGGAAAAGAGGGGCAAGTAAGCCGCCCGACCTGGTCGCAGGCGGACGAATTGGAGGGGATGCCCAACCTCGCGCTTCGCGGATGACGCCGGACGGCGCCACTCCGCGAATGCTGCCAACTGCTCAGCGCGCGTGTTGCCCCTGGTCCTGCTGGGCGAGCGCGGCCTTGGCCAGCGCCGACAGCAACAACCTGGCTTTTTCCGGACGCACAACCTCGGCGTGTCCCACGTGCTCCACCGGGCTGGCTCCCTCGCGGTGCATGGGCGTTGGCTGGAACAGCAGGCGCGCGGTGCCGGGCAGCGCCGCCAGCAAGGTCAGCGGATCGTAGAGATTGAGCTTGGTCACCTGCGGCCAGATGGCGTCGAAGCTCATGGCAGCTTGCCGACCCGCTGCCGCAGCCTCTTGGGCTTCTGCTGTGACGAACGTACGGAAGAACCACGCCGAATCCAGGCCGGGGATCAGGTTGGCCTGGATGCCTTCCCACAGGCCTTTCAAGGCGTTTTTCTGGACATCGCGCAGGTACTCGCCCACGGGGTGGCCATTGCGTGCGATGCCTTCGTAGAACGCCGGCGGCACGGCGGCCCTGTAGGCAGCCTCCTTGCTCAGGATGCGCAGGGGAATGCCGAGTTGCTGCGCGCGGCGGTAGAGCGCACGGGCGGCGTGGATGTCGGTGGCGTTGTTGTAGGCACGCGTGTCCGGTTGCACGAGGCCATCGGCGTCTTTGGCCGGGTCGATGCCTCCCATGATGGTGATGGACGCGACCTTGTCCCGCACCAGATCGCCCGCCTCGGCAAGCAGGGCGCTGGCATCGGTCATTCCGGCGATGACCACCATGCCGAGCTTGTGGGGCGAGCTCGCCAGGCGCTGACGCATCGCACCGACGCCATCGGTGTGCACCGCGTCCGGCGCCGCACGCAGCGCGGCTCCCTCGGCGAGGAACTTGGAATGCTCCCGGGCCTGCGTGGGCGTCATGGGATAGTCCTGGCCGCGCGCGACGCGCACATCCGGCAAAGCCAGGCGATCGAAGACACCTTTTGCCAGCTGCGCGCGTTGCGATCGCATGGTGGCATCGCCCAGGGTGACCACGACATCGGTCAGACGCAAAAAGCCTTCGACCTGCAGCTGCTTGGCGATGGTGTAGGTCACGACATCGTCGGGGTCCTTGTTCGGGTCGGTGAACAGCAGCGTGTCCAGCGGGAGCTGCGGCCGGTGCAGACGCAGCTCCCGCAGCACGGCCGCCTCGGTGGGCGTCAGCACGGGCGTGTCGGCGACGCCGAGTTCGGCCAGCATGCTGCGCTGGGCAGGCGTCAATCGCGCGGGCAGGCTCTGCGTGCGTCGGTGCCGTGGCGCGTCCGGGCGGGGAGCACGGCCAATCATCGCCTGCAAGGCATCCGGCGGCGCCGCGGCTGCGGAGGACTGTGCCTGCGCGGAGACGGGTGGAGGATCGCGCAGGTCAGCCGTCATGTCTGCGCTGGGCAAGCCGGCGGTGGAACGGATTGCGGTGGGCTGCATGGGAGGACCTCTGAGAGTGAACGGCGGTGCTGGCAGCCCTTGTCGGCAACACGACAGAACCGGTGCTCACGCTCATGCGTGCACAACGCTGCACGAACAGTCGCGCGTTCGCGCTCACGCGTGCGTCAGTGGGCGGCGGCAATGGCGTGCGGCGCGATCACGCGGTCGAGCGGGCGGCCAGGCTCGCAACGTTACCCACGTCCAGCACAGCACCATGGCGGCGTGGTGAATTCCTGTGTGCGGCGACGAAGAGACACCGACAGGCCCGCCGCCGCATCAACCCGACCCCACGTCGGTGTTGGCGAGCAGCGCACGCGCCGTGCCGAGGTCGTCGTACTCGCGTGCTTCGCTTGGCACAGGCCGACGCTGAACGCTATGTCGGGGACTGCCATGGCATCCCATAGCGCCTGCGCGATGCGTGGCTGATTCTGACTGTCTCAGAAGCGTTGGATTTACTGGACACGATCGCTTCTCGTCCAGTGCCTCACGCCACAAGCACGTTTTACCTGTTGCTGACTCAGAGGCCTTCTTTTCCTTGGTTATCTCTGCATCTGTTCATACGTTTTCCACATCAGAATAGAGAGCCCTGGATGGGATTGCCCAACACGGTTGGCGTTGTTGCTCGCAAAGGTGATGCAGCATCAGCAGTGGATTGCATTTGCTCCCCACCCAACCGCCACGCCAATCCCGAGATGCGTGCGGCGTGGCGTGCCAGTGCACTACGGATGACCGCTTCGCTGCCGGCCAGGTGCAGGGCGCGGCGGGCGCGGGTGATGCCGGTGTAGAGCAGTTCGCGGCTGAGTACGCGGGCATCGCGGATGGGCAGTTGCAGCCAGACCTCGTCGAATTCGCTGCCTTGGGCCTTGTGCACGGTCATGGCGAAGGCGCTTTCGTGGGCGGGCAATGCGGCGGGGTGGAAGCCGCGCACCTGGCCGTCGCCGTCGCCTTCGAACCAGGCGACCAAGGGGCCTTGGGCACGGCTGTCGGGGGCGGGGGCGTCACGGTGTGCGCTGTCGCCAGCGTGGCCCGGCCTTGACGGTGCCGCGTGACCGCGCGCGGTCACGGCCCTTGCCTCGCCCTGGACGAGGGAAGGGCCCGCGTCGCTGCGGCCAGGCAAGGCGCCCGGGTCGCTGCGCAGGCAGATGCCGACATCGCCATTGAACAGGCCGTGGCGGTAGCTGTTTTCGGTGATCAGCAGCAGCCGGCCCTGGAACCAGGGCGAGGCACCACCCAGACGGCGGGCGCCGGAGCCGGTGTCGGCCAGCAGTTGTTCGATGCGGGCGTTGAGGCCGCGTGCGCCGTGCGGGCCGGCACGCACGGCGGTGAGCAGGCGCAGGCGGCCGGCATCGCGCAGTGCGGCGGCGGGGTCTTGCGCGTTGGCCAGCGCGCGCCAGTGGGCGAGCAAGGCGTCGCGGCCGAGGGCCAGCGGGTCTTCGCCGTCTTCGTGGAAGTGCACGCCGGGCAGTTCGCCGCTGCGCAGCAGGGTCAGCGCGGTGTCGGCGTCGCCGGCGCGGATGGCGTCGGCCAGTGGAGCCAGTGCGAAATCCTCCGCCTGGCGATAGCCGCGCAGCAGATGCACGCGGTGGCCGGCCAGGCCGCCGCTGCGGGTGGCGGAGGCGACCGCAGACGGACGCTCGACGGGCGCGCTGCCGAGCAGTGGTTGCAGTGCCTGGGCGTCTTCGGGCTGCAGGGCATCGCCCGGGCCAGCGGCCTGCAGGATGGCGGCCAGCACGTCGCCGGCTTCCACCGAAGGCAGCTGGTCGGCATCGCCAAGCAGGATCAGCTGGGTGCCATCGGCGACGGCTTCGACCAGCTTGCACATCAGCGGCAGGTCGACCATGGACGCTTCGTCGACGACGATCAGGTCCAGCGGCAGCGGGTTGTCGGCGTCGTGGCGGAAGTGCGGGGAATCCGGGATGACGCCGAGCAGACGATGCAGGGTGCTGGCGCCGCTGGGTAGCAGCGCTTCCCAACTGGGCGGCTCGCCCTGGTCTGAGGGTGCATGCGGCTGCGGTCGCTTCGGCGAGCCTGTTTGCGGGGCTGCCTGGGCAGCATGCGTCGGCGGTTCCAATCCTGCTGCGGTGGACGCGAACGCGGACGCGTCGGGTGCGGCGGCGTTGGTCGGGCGCGTGGACGTGCTGAGGTCGGCGCTCTTCGATGACGTGGCGAACGACTCGGCGGCCGGGAGCCGGATACCGTCGGCGATGGCACGCGCGATGGCGGCGCGCAGGCTTTCGGCCATGCGCTCGGCGGCGCGGCCGGTGGGTGCGGCCAGGGCGATGCGTGGGGCCGGGGTGTTGGACGCGTGTGCCTGCGCAATGCGCAATAGCAGCAGGCGGGCGATGGTGGTGGTCTTGCCGGTGCCGGGGCCGCCGGTGACCAGCAGTAACGCGCGGCGTAGCGCGAGAGCCGCGGCCTGGGCCTGGCGGTCGGGGGTGTGGGATGGCGTGGGGGGGATTGGGTCGTGGAGGGATGGCGCGGGCAGGCCCGTCCCCTCACCCGCCCTTCGGGCACCCTCTCCCGAAGGGAGAAGGGTTCGGTCGGTGGTGCGAGGGGTTTGGGTGGCGTTCGGGAACAACTGCGCGAACAGCGGCGCCAGCGTGGCGGCGTCGACCGGCGGCGGCGCTTGCGCGGCGATGCGTTGCAGGCCCAGGGCCAGGCGGCGTTCGTACTCGCGATAGCGGCGCAGGTAGAGCAGGCCGCGTTCGAGGACGAGCGGGCAATCGGTGGCGGCCGGGGCCTCGGGCTGCGGTTGGTCGACCCAGCGCGAGGCGGCCAGGCTGCGTTGCCAGTCGGCGGGGTCCGGGAAGGTAGGCGACGGGCCGTCGCGCGCGTCCAGCAACATGGCGGCGCGGGCGGGGTCCAGGCCGGCGTGGCCGCTGGTGACCGCCAGCGAGGCAAGCGCGGCGCCGGCCAGCACCTGTGGGTCGGTGTCCGGGGCCAGGCGTTGCAGGCTTTGTGCGAACGCCAGATCCAGGGTGCGCAGGGCGCCGCTCTGGTTGAGGGCGGTGAGCAGGTTTGGGTGGGTCATGGCGTTGGCATTCCATCAGCGAACGCGCGCCCGCACCCCGTCATGCTCCGCGCACCTGTGCTGGCGTGCGGTGCGCTGGCATGCGGTGCGGGCGCGCAGCAGCGTTGACGCCAGTGGCTCGTGGGCGGTGCCTGCTCGGCGCGATCGCTGAGAGACGCGAACGCGGTGCGGGCCGGCCATGCGACTGGCGTGGTGCATTGGTTCATGGGTCAGGCGTTCCCTCGGCGGACGTAACCTCACCCCAAGCCCTCTCCCGGGGGGAGTGGGGCGCGAGGCCGTTGGCGGAACCTTGTTCTAGCGCGTCATTGGACAGGCCATCTGTAGGCTTGCCAGTGAACAAGGCGTCCAGGGCGTGCACCAGCGCTGGTTCGAAGCGCCAGGCGTAGATGCCCGGTGCCGGATCGCCAAGCGGCGCGAGCGCACCGCCGGCGGTTGGGGCGCCAGCGTTCCGCGCGGAGTCGGGTCTGTCGCCCGTGGAAGCGCGGGTGGGTGCGGACGTGCGCTGGCCCGCGATGGAATGGCCAAGGGTTTCGGCACCGGATTCCGACCCGGCAGCTGCCGCATGACGCCCGGCATCCAGGCCGCGACAGAACAGATAGCGCACGCCGCCGAAGTCGCGGGCGTAGTCGTAGGCCTCGCCCAGGCGGAAGCGCAGCCAGCGGTGCAGGGCCACGGTGTAGATCAGCGCCTGCAGTTCGTACTCGCTATGCGCCATGGCCCGCGCCAGGGCGGCGGCGGCGTAGCTGGGCAGGCGGTTGGATTTGTAGTCCAGCACATACCAGCGCCCGTCCACGCTGTAGGTGAGGTCGATCAGGCCGGTCATCAGGCCTTCCAGGCGCTGGCGCGCGCCGAAGGCCTGGCGGTCGCCGACCACGCCAAACCGATGCAGCAAGGCGAGCAACGCATCGACGCGGGTGGGCCGCATGGCGAAATGGAATTCCATCTCGTTGCGGCGCTGCAGTTCGGGCACGTCGGCCAGGCGGGTGCCTTCGGGCAATGCGACGGTGAGCGTGTGGCCGATCAGCGCGGTGAGCATGCGCAGGCCGTCGTCGAGGTCATCCTTGGCGTAACCGCCGCGTTGCAGGGCCTCCAGGATGGGTGCGGCCTGGCCGTCGGGCGCGGGTTGGCCCGGTCGCCAGGCCTGCCAGGCGGCGAAGTCGCAACGTTCGAACACGTCGTGCATCACCACGCCGAAGCGGTTGCCGGCAAAGCGCGGATCGAACGGTTCGGCATCGGTGGCAACGGCCACGGCAACCGCCTCGCTGCCGGACGGTTCATCGCTGCCGCCGCTGCCGACGACGGTAGCGCTGGCCATCGGGTCGGTGGCCGCGCCGGCATCGGCGTTGGCCAGCTGGGTGAAGCTATACACCCACCACTCGGGTGCGATGTGACGCTGCGGATTACGCGCGAGCGGCACCTGCGCCTCGCTCGGAGCCGGCAGCCCCGGCAGGTGGGCCGGCGGCGTGCTGGTGTCCACCACCACGGTGCCCTCGCCCGCCGCGCCCTGCAGCGCATCGAGCGCACGCAGCATGGCCGACAACGCGGTGCGTTCGTGCTGATGGAACGGGCCGCTGGCGATCCACAGCGCGTGCTCGGCGCGGGTGAGGCCGACATAGAGCAGGCGCGCGTCTTCGGCACGTTGTTCCTGCTTCCAGGCGGCTTCGGCGGCGCTCCAGCTCGGGTCGTCGCGCTCTGTCTTCCAGTGCAGCTGACGGCCGAGCTCCGGCGCATGCACCACGCAATGGCGGCCGGCGCCCTTGTCGCTGCGGCCGATGCCGATATACGGCAGGAACACCAGCGGATATTCCAGGCCCTTGCTCTTGTGCAGGGTGACGATCTGCACGCGGCGCGCATCCGATTCCAGCCGCAATTGCTGGGCTTCGTCGTTGTCGTCGGCATTGGCGATGCGCCGCGACAGCCAGTCGACCAGGCCATGCGGGCCGAGTGCGCGCGCATCGGCTTCCTGCAGCAGTTCGGCCAGTTGCAGATAGTTGGTGAGGCGGCGTTCGCCATCGACCAATGCGAGCAGACGTTGCCCGTGCGTGGCGCCGAGTTCGCCGATCAGGGCGAGCGGGCCGCCGCGCTGCCAGCGTTCGCGCCAGTCCAGCGCCTGTTGCTGCCAGCGGCGGTGACGCTCGCCGTCGCGTTCAAGTGCGGCGATGGCGATGGCGTCCTCGCCGATCAACACCGTGGCCAAGGCGGCGCGCAGGCGGCTGTCGTCGCCCGGGTCGAGCAAGGCCTGCAGCAAGGCGAGCAATTCCAGCGCCTCTTCCGTGGCGAACAGGCTTTGCTTGCCGGCGGCCACCGCCGGGATGCCCACCGCGCCCAGCGCCTGCTGGATGCGCGTGGCCTCGCCGTGGCTGCGCACCAGCACGGCGATATCGCCGGCCTGCACCGGGCGGCCGCACACCGTGGCCGTGCCGTCGCGGCCACCGGCCAACCAGCCGCGGATCGCTGCAACGCAGGCGGCGGTCGCCAGCTCGCGTGCGCGGCCGGCGCTCCAGGGCTTGGGCTTGCCTTTCGCAGGCGGCGGCGGTTCCGGCGCGCGCCACAGGGTCAGTGCGGGCGCAGTGACGCCCTCGCATTGCAGGTCTTCATCGACGCGCTTGGTACCAGCCCGCACCGGGTGGAAGGCAATGCCGTCGGTGAGAAAGGCCTCGGCGTAGCCGGCCTGTGCGTACAGCGCGTCGATGGCCGCCAGCACGCCGGGGCGCGAGCGGAAGTTGTGGCTCAGCGGCGGCGCCGGTTCGGCGGTGACGGCCGCGGCCAGATAGGTGCGCACATCGCCGCCACGGAAGCCATAGATGGCCTGCTTGGGGTCGCCGATCAGAAACAGCGCCGGTTCCAGCCCTACTGCTTGTGCGAGTGGGCCTTCGCCGAACACATTGGAAAAGATCGACCACTGGCGGTCGTCGGTGTCCTGGAATTCGTCCACCAGCGCGATGGCGTATTGCGTGCGCAGGCGTTTGACCAGGGCGTCGGCCTGTGCGCCCTGCAATGCGTGCGCGACGCCATCGACCAGGTCGTCGTAGGTCTGCACGCGGCGTTGCCGCTTGAGCAGCGCCAGCCGTGCGATGGCATCGTCGCGCAGCGCGTGCAGCAGCGCGACACGGCGACGGCTGCGCCACGCTTCGACACGCGCCAGCGCGGTGAGATAGCCATCGATCTCGTGGCTCATTGGCGAGGCCGGCGTGCGATCGACAAACTTCTTGTTGGTGCCGGCGGCCAGCTCCGCGGCGGTCAACTTGAGCAGTTTGGCGTGTGGCGCGGTGTTGGACGATGGCGCGGCAGCAAAGTGTTCGAACCAGTGCCACAGCGATGCCAGCCACTCGGGTTTGTAGCTGACCTTGCTCAGGATGCCGCCCTCGATGGCCGACATGATGGCGTCGAAAAATGCGGTGCCATGCCTCTGGAATGCGTCAGCCAGTGCGTTGGCCGCCACGTGCACGGCCTGCAGCAAGGCGGCCGCATCGTCGGTGGTTGCGGCGGCCGCCGGCAACAGCGTCGGGTGCCGCACCAGCGCGCGCAGATCGCTGGCCAAGGCCTCGGGGCCGCCCGACCACAGGGCGATGAGATCTTCGGCCATCACCGCATCGGCGGCGCGCTGCCGCCACAGATCGGCCGCGACTTCGCCGAGCAATTCGCGATCGTTGGCGAGCAATTCCGGCGCGGCGAACGCCTGCCCGCTTTCCAGCGCGTGTTCGCGCAGCACGCGCGCGCAAAAACCGTGGATGGTGAACACCGCGGCCAGATCGATTTCTTCCACCGCCTGCTGCAGGCGGCGACGCAAGGCGGCGGGCGTTTCGCTGGCGCCGGCCAGATGCGTGGCGAGGATGGCGCGGGTGAGCAGGATGTCGGGGGTTTCGTGCAGGAGCCGACCTGGCCGCGACGGGTCGTCGGCGAGGTCGGTCGCGGCCTGGGTCGCTCCTACAGAAGCCGGTGGGGCGTCGGGCGACTGGATTGCGGACGACTCGCTCGCGGCCAGGTCCGCTCCGACGAGAGGCGATGGAGCATCGGGGACCAGGTTTGCGGCCAGCACCAGGCGTTCGCGGATGCGGCGGCGCAGCTCCTGCGTGGCCGCTTCGGTAAACGTCACTGCGAGGATCTGGCCGATCCGCAAGCGGCGTTCGACCACCAGCCGCGTGAACAGCGTAGCTAGCGTAAAGGTCTTGCCGGTGCCGGCGCTGGCCTCGATCAGGCGCACGCCGTGCAGCGGCAACTGCAGATACGGGTCGGTGACGGGGCTGATGCTCATTCGGCATCCTCCTGTGCGCCGTGCCAGTGTCGCCAGCTGTCGATCACGCGCTCGGTCTCGAGCGGCGCGCCGGTGTACCCCTGTTCGAGCAATGCATACACACGATGGCTGGTGGTGGCGAACGCGGCGAAGCGTTGCGCGTCGGCAAACGGGTCGCGGCCGCGGGTGACCAGGCGCAGTTCCGGGCTATGCGATTCGCTCCAGCCAAAGCCCGATTGCCATTGCCCTGCCGCCTCCTTGATGGCCTTGTCCAGGTCGCCGCCGCGCGCGGCCTGGTGATATTTCCAGCTGCTGTACGGCGCGAAGGCCAGCGGTGTCTGCAGGCCCTGGCGATACAGCTGCAGCAGCTCGGCCAACGCTGTCTGCGCCTGCGTTTGCGACAGCGGTTGTGCATCGATGGGATGCGGGCCCAGGCCGTCGTCGTGTTCGAAGAAACGCACGTATGGCGCGTGTTCGCCGGCGGCGCGGAGCAGCAGCCATTCCAAACCATGACCAATAGCGCTACGGCCGCTGAGCGCGCCGACCTGCACGCGCCCCACGCCGCTTGCGTACCAGCCCGGAAGACGGCCGTGCAGTTCGATCTCGCCAATCTGCACCTGCAGCCGGCGCGACTGGGCCGGGGACTGGCCACGCCACTGCCGGAATGCGTCGGCATACGGGCGCAATTGCGTCACGCGCTCGTCGAGCTGGCGCCGCCCCAGCGGGCCGGACGGCAGCAGCGCACGCGCGCGCAGACGCTCGTACAGGTGCTCGGTGTCGCCGGCCAGGGCGGCTTCGAATACCTGCTGCTGCAAGCCGTATTGATCCAGCCCACGCGTGGGTGCGAGCAACGGTTCCAGATCGCTGTCCTCGCCGGCCGGATCGGGCAGGCGCATGCCCAACCGATGACGCAGGAACTGCCCGGCCGGATCGGTCAACAAGCGGCGCAGCGCGTCGATGGACATGCTGGTCGGCAAGGCGATCTCTTCGGCCGGCAATGCACCGGCCACCCACGGCGCCAGCGGCTGCCGCTGGCCGACCAGGCTGTCCACCGCCGGCCGCCATTGCCGGCGATAACTGAAACGGCGCGGGTCGGCGCCGTCGTCGCCCAGCGCACCGAACGCAGCAGCGGCGAATGGCTGCAACGGGTGCCGCACCACCAGCGTGTCGAGCGCGTTGCTGGCGGCGTGGTACTGCGCAGCGCTTGCCAGCAATTCGCTGACCAGCACCGACGGCTCGCGCACGCTGCCATCGCGCGCATCGGCACCAAGATAGCTGAGATAAAACACCTCCTGCGCGGAGGCGAACAACTGCAGGAACAGGAAACGGTCGTCCTCGCGCGTGGAACGGTCGCCGTGCCGGCGACGCTCGGTGCCCAGTTCTGCGGTGAGGCGATTGAGCCCGGCGGCCGGGTCGCGGCGCGGGAAGTCGCCGTCGTTCATGCCGAGCAGGCAGATCACGCGGAACGGCAGCAAGCGCATCGGCACCATGCGCCCGAAACTGATGCCGCCGGTGAGCAGCGGCGCACGTGTATCCGATTCGCCCAGCACCGCGGCAAAATGCGCACGCACCACCTCGGCCGGCACCTTGCCGGCGTACTCGGCGCGTACCGCATCGCGGGCAAACTGGTCGATCAAGGTGCGCAAGCGATCCAGTGCGCGTTGCGCGCGCGGCGCCGTCGGCGTGGTCGGCATCAATGTCTCGAGCAGGCCCAGCAAACGCTCGCGCCACTCGACCGGTGTCATCGCCTCGGCCAGCGCGGCTTGATGCCGTTCGAGCACGCGCAACAGTCGCAACAAGGTGTCGAGTGCGGCCAGTGCGCTGCCTTCCAGCTGCGGCCACGGCGCCACCCCATCGATGTCCTCGTCGGCGCCGCTGGCATGGCCGAGCAGCAGCCGATCCAGCGCGAAACGCCAGGTGTAGGCATCGTCGCCCGGTGCCTGGTGCTGGCGCCGGTGCGCCGCATCCAGGCCCCAGCGCGCGCCGGCGGCGTGCAGCCAATTGCGCAGGCGTTCCAGCCCGGCTTCGTCCAGGCCGGCGGCTTCGGCGATCGGCGCGCTGGCCAGCAGGTCGAGGATTTCATGCAGCCCGAAACGCGCGATCGGCAAACCGAGCAAGGTGAGGAACACTTCGGCCAGCGGTTCGCTCGCCAGCGGGCTGGCATCGGCCAGCGCATAGGGCAGCGCGTCATCGTTGCCATGGCTGCCGAACACCGCGTCCAGATACGGCACGTACGGGTCGATGTTGGGCGACAGCACCGCGATCTCGCGTGGCTGCAGGGGCGGGTCGAAGCGCGCGTCGTCGAGCAGCGCGCGCAGCTGGTCGTGCAATACCTGCAACTCGCGCAGCCGCGTGTGGCAGGCGTGCACCTGCAGGCTGGGGTCGTGCAGATTCACCGCCGGCAATCGCGCGTCGGCTGCAGGCCCGCGGCGATGGAACAGATCGCTCTGCATGTGCCGCAACAGGCTGTCACCCAGCCCGCCATCGGCCAGCGTGCGGCGACCGGAGTCCAACGGGTCGGCGTAGGCGGCAATTTCCGCCAGCGGGTGCACCACTTCGTAATCGCCCACCAGCGCCATGAAGTCGCGCCCGGCTGCGCCCCAGGCCTGCAGCAATGGGTTTTCCTGCACCTGCTCGGCGAACAGTTGCATGGCGCCGTCTTCGCGCCGGCGTTGCCGCAAGGTCTGCAGGTCGCCCCAGTAGCCCTGCGTCGGAGTGGGCAGATAGAAGTGCAGCGTACCCACGCGCGCCTGCGTGGCCAGCACGCGCAAGACGTCCGGCGAGATGTTCAAGATGGCGAACGCGAACACGCGCGGCGGCAGGCCTTGCGGCAACGGACCATCGGCACGCGCGTAGCGATCCAGATACTGGCCGATGCGCCGTGCGCGGTATTGCCGGCCGGCGGCGATGCTGCGCCACAACCGTGCCTGCGGGTCGTCCGGGTCAGCGCCCCCTTCCCAGCGCAGCAGCCAGTCGCGGCGCCATGCCTGGTATTTTTCGAACACGCTGGCCAGCTCGCCGGCCAGCGCCCACGGCTTGAGCGCATCGCCGTCGGACAGATAGCCGGCCAGTGGCGCCAACGCAGCATCGCTGCCCAGGTCCGATTGCAGGGCCGCATACAACCGCCACTGCGTGGTGGCCATGTCCAGGTCGTCGTCGGCCGCGCCGAGGTTGCGCTCCAGCGCGCGCGCGACGAATTCGCCGGGCGTGAGAAATTCCAGATTCGCCGCAACACCGTGCTCGGCCGCAAGCGTGGACTGCAACCAGCGCCGCATCGCCACCTGCGGAATCAGCACCACCTCCGGCTGCAGCAACGGCTGCCCGGGCATCGGCCGGCGCAATTCCTGCGCGAGCAAGGCGGCCAAGGTATCCAGCGCATTGGATGGATAAAGACGGAAATCGGGCGCGGAAGTGGCGTGCATGCGTGGCGCATTGTGCCGGATGCGCGCGTGAGGCGTTGTTTGCCGCCGTGTCGGCGCCGAGGTGGCCACGCTGAGGCGCAAAGGCCGCACGGCATCGCGCACCGGCGCTGCGCGAAAGATGCCGATCGACCGCACGTCCCGCTTCAACGACTGCGATCAGGCATCACACCGCATGCGACGCACTGCCATCGTCACGCGCAAGCCCTGGAACCGCCAAGCGCCGCCCTGCACCGCGCAGATACGCAGCATCGCCACCGTGCGTACCCGGCGACGCGCTCGCCCTCAAGGCGATGGGCCGGGGTATTCGCCCGGCCCATCGCCTTGCATGACTGCATGGCTTGCAACCCGATCAGTATTTCTTTTCCAGATTGATCATCCAGGTCTGATCGTTGTTGCTGTCGCCGTCGGTGATGCCGCGGTATTCCAGCCGCGTCGACAGGCCCTGTTCGGTCAGCAACGCCGCACCGATGCCCACCATCAACCGGTTGCGGTCGAACGCGCTCTGCGCAGTGCGATAGAACGGGCCGCCGGTGAGGTCGGCGTAGCTCAGGATCGCATCGCCACGGCCCTGGAAGTCGCGCTGATACTCCACGCGCAACTGCGGGGTCAGCCGTCCCCAGGCAACCTCGCGACGCCATTCCAGACGCAGGCCGAGATTTCCGGTGGTGGTGGCCACATCCATGTCGGCATAGCGCAGCGCGAACGGTGCCACGCCTTCTTCCACATAGCCGTCCAAGGTGGCGCGTGCCACATCCACACGTGCGTACGGGGTGATCTGCAGCGTGCCGCGTTACAGGTCGGCGCCGGTGGACAGCGAGGCGATCCACTGCTTGCCGTCGCGGTTGCCCTCGGCCAGCGAGCTGTCATCGGTGACGAAGCGGCGCAGGTCGTAAGACAGCAGCTGGTAGCCGACCAAGGTGTCGAAGAAGAACGCCTTGCCCGGATGGAAGCTGGCATACAACGCCATCGTGTAGGCGGTGGCCTTGCTATGGCTGCCGTTGCTGCCCACATCGCTGTCGTCCCGGCCCCAACCCAGGCCCGCACCGATCGCCAGCGACGGCGCAACACGGTAGTCGGCACCCACGCTCAACCCATCGGTCTGGAAATCCACACCGTTGCTGTTGGTCTGCCGGTTCAGGCTGCCCGAGCGGATTGCGCCGCCCACCCACAGCCCCAGGTCGCCCTGCGTCTGCGCGCTGCTGCCGGTGCTGCCGGTCGCCGCGGGCGCATCGCGGAAGTCGTTGTCGGCGTCCTGCGTGTCCGGGCTGCACGGCTGCGCACTGATGCCGCGGTCGGCCTGGCGGCAATGCGAGGTCGGCTGGAAGCTCACTGCGTTGGTGAAGCTGCTGCCGCCGCGATGCGTGGCCTCCAGACGGCGCTGGAAGTTGTCGATCTGCGCCCGCGCAAAACGTCGCGTGGACTCGGACTGCGCATCGATCAGGCCACGCACTTCCGCATCCACGCTCGGGTCGCGCCGTGGCGCGATGTTGAACACCACCGTGGCCGGGGCCGAGGTGGCGAATGCGTTGGACAAGGTGAACTGCACCGTGGCCTGGCCAACGAAGGCCGGGTTGGGCGTAAAGGTCAGCGTAAAGGTCGGCGTCTCGGCCATTGCAGTGGCTGCAGGCGACAGGCCGGAGGCACGCGCCGCCGCCGCACTGGCGGTGCCGCCCACGCGGGTGATGGTGGCGGTACCGGCCGAGGCCGGCAACACCGCAACCACCGAAGCAGCCACGAACGGCCCGCCGGTTGCGTTACGGGTGATGTCCACCTGTTGCGCTTCGCCCGGCACTGCCGCTGCAGTCACCGACACCGCCACCGGCCGCACGTTGACCGTGATGGTCAGCGTCACCGCTGCCGAGGTGCCACCTGCGCCGCTGGCGGTATAGCTCAACACGTCGGTGCCGGCAAAGCCGGCGTTCGGCGTGTAGACCACTTCCAGCCCGTTGACCACGGCCGTGCCGTTGGTGGGCGCGCTGGCAATGGCGATCGCGGTGATGCTGCCGGTGTCGTTGGCGGTGACCGCTGCGGTGACGGCGGTGTCGGTCATGGTGGCGGCAACATCGGCCACCGCCACCGGCGCTGCATCGTTCACCGTGAAGGTGTAGGCCTGCGTGGCGCTGGCGTTGCCCGCATCGGCCACCGCAATGGTGAAGGACGAGGTGCCCTGTACCGTTGGCGTGCCCGACAGCGTGCCGTCGCTGGCCAGCGTCAATCCGGCCGGCAACGCGCCACTGGCGATGCTGTAGCGGTACGGTGCAATGCCGCCGCTGGCGGTGAGCACCTGGTTGTAGGCGGTGCCACGCACGGCCGCCGGCAAGGTGGGCTGCGCCAGCACCAGCGTTGCGGCATTGATGGTCAGCGAGTAGCTCCGGCTGGCCTGCGCGGCGGGGCTGGGCGTGCTGTCGGTGACCGTCAGGGTGAAGGTGAAGGTACCCGACACCGTCGGTGTCCCGCTGAGGCCGCCGGTTGCAGCGTCCAGTACCACGCCACCCGGCAGCGCGCCGGCGGTGACGGCATAGCTGTACGGCGCAGTGCCGCCGGTGGCCGGCGTGACGGCAGCCGCATAGGCCTGCCCGGCGGTCCCTGCAGGCAAGGCGGATGCCGGCAACACCAGGTTCGGGCCAGCCACGGTCAGGCTGTATGCCTGTGTGCCGGTGAAGCTGTTCGCGTCGGTGGCCTGCACGGTGAAATTGAACGTGCCTTCCACCGTTGCCGTGCCGGACAAGGTGCCGTTGCTGGCCAAGGTGATCCCGGCTGGCAATGCACCGCTGGTGATCGCGTAGGTGTAGGCCGCCGTGCCGCCGCTGGCAGTCAACGTCTGGCTGTAGGCCGTGCCGCGCGTGGCGCCCGACAACGTGGTCGGCGCTACGACGACTTGCGGGGCAGCAATGCTCAGAGAATAGCTGCGCGATGCCTGCGCTGCGGGGCTTGGCGTGCTGTCGGACACCGTCAGGGTGAAGGTGAAGGTACCCGCCGCCGTCGGCGTGCCACTCAGCCCGCCGGTGGCCGGATCCAGTGCAATGCCTGCAGGCAAGGTGCCTGCGCTCACTGCATAGCTATACGGCGCAGTGCCGCCGGTAGCCGGCGTGATCGCGGCTGCATAGGCTTGCCCAGCCGTGCCTGCCGGCAACGCGGATGCCGGCAACACCAGGTTCGGGCCAGCCACGGTCAGGCTGTATGCCTGTGTGCCGGTGAAGCTGTTCGCGTCGGTGGCCTGCACGGTGAAATTGAACGTGCCTTCCACCGTTGCCGTGCCGGACAAGGTGCCGTTGCTGGCCAAGGTGATCCCGGCCGGCAATGCACCGCTGCTGTAGGGCGCAATACCGCCGGTGGCCGGCGTGATCGCGCTCGAATAGGCCTGGCCCGCGGTACCGGCCGGCAGCGTGGTGGCCGGCAGGATCACGGTGGCGCCGGCCACGGTCAGTGTGTAGGCACGGCTGCCGCTGGTCGGCGTCCCGCTGTCGGTCGCGGTTGCGGTGAAGTTGAAGCTGCCGCTGGCGGTCGGCGTGCCGGACAGCACACCGCTTGCGCTCAACGTCAGTCCGGCCGGCAACGCGCCAGCACTGACCACGAAGGTGTAGCCCGGGGTGCCACCGCTGGCGGTCAGCGTCTGGCTGTACGCGCTGCCTGCAGTTGCTGCGGGCAGCGACGCCGGCGAGATCGTCACCACCGCATCATCGTTGAGGATGGTGCCGGTGCCGGTGGCGCGGGCGATGGTCGCATTGCTGGCGCCGGACAGGCCAACGCTGAAGGTTTCGTTGGGCTCGACCGCGGTATCGCCATCGACGGTGACCGCCACGCCTTGCGCGGTCACGCCCGGCGCGAAGGTCAGCGTGCCGGAGCGCGCGACATAGTCGCTGCCGGCGGTGGCGGTGCCGTCGGCGGTGGCGTAGTTGACCGTGACCGTCTGCCCGCTGGCAGCGCTCAGGCTCACCGTGAAGGTGGCCGTGGTGGTGCCGCTGTTGCCTTCGTTGACGCTCACATCGTCGATCGACAGCGCCGGCTGCGCGTCGTCGTTGACGATCGTGCCCAGGCCCTGCCCGTCACTCACGGTGGCACCGGTGACGTTGCTGACGTTGACGAAGAACGTTTCATTCGGCTCGGCCAGCGTGTCGCCGTTGACCAGCACGGTGAAGGTGGCGCTGCTGCTGCCGGCGGGGATGGTCCGCCCGGTCAGACTGGAGGCGACATAGTCCACACCCGCAGTGGCGGTGCCATCGGCAGTGGCGATATCGAAGCTGACGCCGCCGGCGCCGGCCGGCGCGCTCAACGACACGGTGAAGGTGGCATTGGTGGTGCCGGCAGTGCCTTCGTTCACCGAGACATCGTTGATCGACAGCACCGGCAGGTCGTCGTTGAGAATGGTGCCGGTGGCGCTGTTCGGCGAACCGACCGTGTAGCCACTGCCGGTGTTGAGGCTGATCACCACGGTTTCGTCGGGCTCGACAGTGGTGTCGGCGGTCGGATTGATGGTGATGGTGCCGGTGGTCTGGCCGGCGGCGATCACCAGCGGCGAACTCACCGCCGTATAGTCGGTGCCCGAGGTCGCGGTGCCGCTCACGCCAAAGCCGATGGACAGCGCCGAAGGGGACGGTTGGTCCAGGGTGACCGTGTAGAGGAGGTTGGTGGCGCCGTCCTCGGTCACGCTGGCCGGGGACACCGCGATCGAGGCGACGGGAAAATCGTCGTTGACGATGGTGGCGGTAGCGCTGGCGGGGCTGCCGGTGGAATAACCGGTGCCGCTGGCGACGCTGAAGGTCACCGTTTCGTCGGCTTCCACCGTGGTGTCGGCGATCGGGGTGACGGCGAAGCTGGCCGAGCTGGTATTGGCCGGCACCACCACGCTGGTCGCGGCGCCGGAGTAGTCCGTGCCGCTGGTCGCGGTGCCGCTGCGCGTCAGGTTGACCGTGGTCGCCGAGGTGTTGGTCTGGCTCAGCGTCACCGTGTAGACGAAGGACGTACCGCTGTCCTCGTTGGCGGCGGACGGGCTGACCGCGATGCTGGCCGTCCGCGAAGGGTTGATGGTGATGTTGAAGACGACCTGGCCGTTGTCCTGGTCCAGAAGATAGAACGAGTCCGACGTCGCGCCGTCCCCGTTGTTGGTGTATGTCACCCGCTCAGTGCCTGCGCCATCGAGCTGACCGGTGAGGACGTAGCTACCGTGCGACGGTTGTGCACCATCGCTCATGCCGAAGTTGTCGGGGCCATCGCAGTTACTGACGTCGAACGTCACCGACCCACCGGAATTGACGGTTGCGCTCTGTGGACTGGTGCAATAGGCGGCCATCGCGACATGAGAGGTCGCCAACAGCATCACCGCCATCAGCCAACGTAGGGCCAGGCGCACGCTGCCCGCGCCGGTGCAATTCGTATACATCGTGTTATCCCCTTAGACACGCCACCCCGATGGCGTCGGCAACGGTCCTGGTGCCTCAGCTCAGCGCTTCGATGCCTTTCATGGCATAGCTCTGCGCTGCCGTACCATTTGAACAGGAACTGACTGCCAGTTAAAGAACAAAAAATTAATACTTCATCCCAGTTCTGGTGCAGCGCGGCTTGCCGCGCCCCTGACTGCCGGGTATCTCTAGAGGACCCCCCCGACATCTGGTCGACGGGTCACTTACGCAGGAGATCTGGATGAGCGAGTTTTTCATTGGTCAGATCATGCTGAGCGGTTATGCGTTCGCGCCGAAGTACTTCGCGCAGTGCAATGGGCAATTGCTGCCGATCAATCAGAACCAGGCCCTGTTCAGTCTGCTTAGTACCCGTTTCGGCGGTGACGGCAGGACCAACTTTGCACTGCCAGACCTGCGCGGTCGCACGCCGATGGGCTATGGCCCGTCGGCCGATCCGAGCTGGCAGCCGTCTGCGCTGCCGATGGGTCAGGCCGCTGGCGCGGAGACGGTGACGCTGGTGAGCGACAACCTGCCTCCGCACACACACCTGATGGATTGCAGCAGTGGCAACGGCGACAACCGGGCGCCCTCCGGTCGCCTGTTCGCGAACAACGTCGTCAGTCCTGGTCCGGGAACGCCACACGCGCTGTACGCCGCCCCCGGCGCGATGGTGCCCCTGGCGCAGTCCACCATCGCCAACAGCGGTGGCAGCCAGGCGC
Source organism: Xanthomonas sp. D-99 (assembly GCF_017746145.1). Lineage (NCBI taxonomy): Bacteria > Pseudomonadati > Pseudomonadota > Gammaproteobacteria > Lysobacterales > Lysobacteraceae > Xanthomonas > Xanthomonas sp. D-99. Next base: position 25,480 of record NZ_JAGHWU010000052.1, read on the forward strand.
ATCCAAACGTGCAGCCGTACACCACGATCAATTTCTGCATCGCGCTGTCCGGCATCTTCCCTTCGCGCAGCTAGGCGCATCCGCATTCGGGCGCCCAGCGCGCGTCAGCGCGCGCGGCGCCTCATCGACCAGGAAGCATCTCATGGGTACTCCCTTCATCGGCGAAATCCGCATGTTCGGCTTCGGCCGCACGCCCCAGGGCTGGCAGGCGTGCGACGGCTCGTTGCTGCAGATCTCCGAATACGAGCCGTTGTACGTCCTGCTCGGCACCGCCTACGGCGGCAACGGCACCAGCACCTTCGCGGTTCCGGACCTGCGTGGCCGCCTGCCGATCCATCAAGGCCAGGGGCCAGGCCTCGGCAACTACGTGCTCGCCCAGAGTGCCGGCACCGAGACGGTCACGTTGACCGATCTGCAGATGCCGGCGCATACGCACACTGCGCAGGCCACCACCGCGGCGGCGACTGCGCCGGCGCCTGCCGGGCTGCTACCCGGCGCGGTCAATGGCGCTGTGTTCTATGCCAACGACCTCACCGGCGCCAGCATGGTGGCGATGTCCGGGCAGAGCACCTCGTACGCCGGCGGCAACCAGCCGCACGACAACACGATGCCGACGCTGACGGTGCAGTACTGCATCGCCACCACCGGCATCTTTCCGCAGCAAGCCTGATCCCATGCGCCGCGCCGACATGGCTGCGGCACGCATCCGCTCCACCGGAGGAATCCGCTCATGACCGAACCCTATCTCGGCGAAATCCAGCTGTTTGGCTTCGACTACAACCCGTATGGCTGGGCCCTGTGCAATGGCGCCATCCTGCCGATCACGCAGAACAGCGCGCTGTACTCGCTGCTCGGCGTGGCCTACGGCGGCAACGGCAGCAGCACCTTCCAGCTGCCGAACTTCAGCGCGCGTGCCGGCTGCCAGCAGGGCCCGGGCCCGGGGCTGACTCCGCACACGCTAGGCAGCAATTTCGGCTCCGCAGGGGTGAGCCTGTCGAGTACGGAGATCCCGATGCACCAGCACGGCGTCAATGCGTTCTCGCAGGCGGACGCGACCAAGAAGACCGGTGCCCCTGCCAGCGGTGCCGCGTTGTCGTCGCTGAATCTCACCAACGAGCGTCCGTTCCTGGCGGTCGCCCCGAACCAGCAGTTCTCCCCGGCCATGCTGCTGCCCACCGGCAACGCCCTGGCACACGAGAACCGGCAGCCGTATCTGGCGCTGAACTTCTGCATCGCGCTGTCCGGCGACTACCCTGTCTTCAGTTGATGTCATGACACGCCTGCTTTCCAGCGAGGTCGTGAAGGCATCCGCCGACGCAAGCCAGACCAGGTTACCGGGTGTGCACGCCATTACCCTGCGTGGGGAGCGGGATGCCGATCTGCCCTGGTTGCAGGATCTGTACGCCAGCACGCGTCGCGACGAGCTGGCACCGGTGCCGTGGCCGGAAGCGACCAAGCGCGCCTTCCTGCAGCAGCAGTTCGCCCTGCAACGCGCGCATTACCGGCAGCAGTTTGCCGATGCGGACTTTCTGATCGTGCAGGCCAAAGGTCTATCGATCGGCCGGCTCTATCTGCACCGCGCCGGCGCGCACCACACGCTGGTCGATATCAGCCTGCTGCCGGACTGGCGTGGGCGAGGCGTCGGCTCGCAATTGATTGCACATGCGCAGGCACTGGCGCGCGAGACCGCCTGCGTGTTGGCACTGCACGTGCTGCACGCCAACCCCTCCGCGCAACGCCTGTATGCCCGCCTCGGATTCGTTGCAGGCGACAGCACCCAGACCCATCTGCAGATGCACTGGCATCCGCGCGATCACCTACTCAGCTGAACGAGCAACTGGCCGTGTTCAATTGAATACGGCTTGATACAAGAACCCGTCGCGCTCGCGTGCCACCGGCACCAGGAAGATACCGATCTCGCCGAGCCGCGCATGTCGCATCTGATAGGTCTGCTGTGGAAACAAAAAGGCCGAGCCATTGCGAAACAGCAACGAAAACGGTGCACGTTGCGAATTGCGCGCATGCTGCAAGGGCCGCGCTTCCACCAGCACGAACGGCACCTCGCCCTCATTCAATGCGGCAGCAAAGGTTTCGTTGACGCTACCGGCGAAGTGTTCAAGCGTCAGCAACTCCATGCAAGATTCCTGTAGCGACGAAGTAGCCATGGATCGTCACGTTTTGTGGCCGGTTCGACAAGATGCCGCTGCCGACAACGCGACGTGCTCGGCAGATCGTTGCAACAGCGCCAGGCAAGACGACGACAGCGCACGGGCCAATCTGCAGGTAAACACCGCGCGCCTTGGCAACGGTCGCTTACGTCCCTACTGCGGCGTACGTTCTTGATCCCGCTCGCCTGCGTGTGGCCTGGTTGCGTTGCAGGACACGCTGTTACGCAGACAGCGACGCGCAACCCGCACATCGCCGCTCGGTGAATGCGACAATACTGCACGCGCCAGTCTGGTTATGTTCAGCGGTGCGCGGGCTACTCTATCGCGTTGTAATTTTGTTAAAGGCACCGATGACGGCTTCCGCTTCCCCTGTCGTGCAGTTGTCCGGTGTCCGCATCGATCGCGGCGGGCGCACGATCCTGCGCGATGTGTCGCTGGAGGTGCCACGCGGCAGCATCACGGCCGTGCTCGGTCCGTCCGGTAGCGGCAAATCCACCATGCTGGCGGCGCTGACCGGCGAGCTGCGCCCGGTCGCCGGCACGGTCACGCTGTTCGGCAATCCCATTCCCACCGGCAACCGCGCGCTGCTGGAGATGCGTCGCAACGTCGGTGTGCTGCTGCAGGGCAATGGCCTGCTCACCGACCTCAGCGTGGCCGAGAACGTCGCGCTGCCACTGCGCACCCACACGCGGTTGCCGGCAGCGGTGCTGCAGCGCCTGGTCCAGATGAAGCTGCATGCAGTCGGCCTGCTGGCCGCAGCCGATGCCTGGCCGCGCGAGTTGTCCGGCGGCATGGCGCGGCGCGTGGCACTGGCGCGCGCGCTGGCACTGGACCCGCCGCTGATGATCTACGACGAGCCGCTGACCGGGCTGGACCCGATCGCCTCGGGGGTGATCATGAGCCTGATCCAGCGTCTCAACGACAGCCTGGGCCTGACCAGCATCATCGTCAGCCACCATGTGCACGAGACGCTGCCGATCTGCGACCAGGCGGTGGTGATCGCCAATGGCGGCATCGTGTTCGCCGGCACGCCTGCGCAGCTGCAAGACAGCACTGACCCGCTGGTGCAGCAATTCCTGCATGGCCAGCCGGACGGCCCGATCGCCTTCGATGCCACCCCGCGCCGCGACCGGAGTGCTGCCTGATGGCCTTCGCCGATTCCATTCGCGCCTTCGGCCGCGCCGGCCTGTTTTCGCTGACGGTGCTGCGTGGCTCGCTGCCCACGCGCGATTTCATCGCCGAACTGGTGCGCGAGATCTACAAGGTCGGTGCGCGCTCGTTGCCGATCATTGCGGTGGGCGGCGCCTTCGTCGGCCTGGTGCTGACCTTGCAGGGCTATCGCACGCTCACCACCTACGGTGCATCGGATGCGTTGTCCACGCTGTTGGGCCTGTCGCTGTATCGCGAACTGGCGCCGGTGCTGACCGCCTTGTTGTTCATCGGCCGCGCCGGCAGTTCGATCGCCGCCGAGCTCGGTCTGATGCGCGCCACCGACCAGATCAAGGCGCTGGAACTGATGGCCATCGACCCGGTGGCCAAGGCAGTGGCGCCGCGCTTCTGGGCGGCGGTGCTGACGGTGCCGCTGTTGACCGGCGTGTTCTGTTCGCTGGCCATCACCGGGGGCTATTTCGAAGCGGTGCATGTGCTGGGCATCGACAACGGCACGTTCTGGTCGGGGCTGAGCAATAGCGTGGACTTCTGGGACGACTTCGGCGTGGCGATGCTCAAGTCGGCGATCTTCGGCGGCACCGCGGCACTGGTTGCCGCCTACGTGGGCTTCCATGCCGAACCGACCATCGAAGGCACCTCGGTCGCCACCACCCGCGCGGTGGTGAACGCCTCGTTGCTGGTGCTGATGTTCAACTTCGTCCTTTCTGCAATGTTGTTTAGGTGAGTGGAATAACTATGGCCATGCGTGGACCACGACTCGAATTCGCCGTCGGCGCCTTTTTGCTGCTGACCCTGGCCTCGCTGCTGGTGCTGGCGGTGGCCTCGACCAACCAGCGCTGGGGCTTTGGCTCCAGCCAGTACACGCTGACCGCCCGCTTCAGCCAGATTGGCCAGTTGCGCGCGCAGGCACCGGTGAAGATCGGCGGCGTGACCATCGGCAAGGTGGCCGACATCAGCCTGGACCCGACCAAGTTCGATTCGATCGTGACCCTGTCGCTGGATACCAAGTACAAGGACCTGCCTGCCGACACCTCGGCCGGCATCTTCACCAGCGGCTTGCTGGGCGAGAGTTATATCGGGCTGCAGCCGGGCGGCGACCCGGACACCCTCAAGCCGGGCGACGAAATCGGCTTCACCCAGCCGGCGGTGGATCTGCTGCAGCTGGTCGGCAAATACATGTTCAGTGGTGGCGGTGGCGGCAGCAATGCCCCGGCCGCCGCCAACGGCCAGGCGCCTGCGCCTGCCCAAACCGCTCCTCCCTCTACGGAACCACACCAATGAAGACCACTGTGCTTTCTGCCGTCCTGGCCTCGACCCTGCTGGTGTGCGCACCGGCAACCGTGCTGGCGCAGCCGGCCGCTGCCAGCGCGCCTGCGCAGGGCGCGGCGACCAAGACCGTCATCGACAGCAGCACCCGCATCCTGAGCACGCTGGACCAGCGCCGTGCGGAGTTCCGCAGCAATCCGGCGGCGCTGCGTCAGTTCATCAACGGCGAGTTGAACAAGGCTTTCGACCGCGACTACTCGGCCCGTCTGGTGCTGGGTGTGCATGGCCGCGGCGCCTCCGATGCCGACGTCAAGCTGTTTGCCGATGCGCTGGCCGACAACCTGATGCAGCGTTATGGCACCGCGCTGCTGAATTTCGAAGGCAAGCCGACCTTCCGCGCCAAGTCCGAAAGCGCGCTGCCGGGCAACCGCGGCGTCAAGGTGTCCACCGACCTGCTGCGTGCCGGCAACGACCCGACCCCGGTCGATTACCTGATGCGCAATACCGGCGGCCAGTGGAAGATTTTCGACGTGATGATCGAAGGCATCTCCTACGTGCAGACCTTCAAGACCCAGTTCGACGGCCCGCTGCGCGAGAAGGGCATCGCCAAGGTGGCCGCCGAGCTGCGTAGTGGCAACCTGCAAGTCGGTGCGGCACCGGCCAATGGCAACTAACACCGTGCAACGCACGGGCGACACGCTGGTCATCACCGGCGTGCTCGACCGTGCGGCGGTCACCGCGGCCTGGCCGCAGGCGATCGCACAGCTGGATGGCGCGCGCACGCTGGACCTGTCGGGTGTACAACGCCTGGACAGTGCCGGCGTGGCGATGCTGGCCGAACTGGCTGCCCGGTTGCGTCAAGCCGGCAGCGGCGAAGTGGTCGGCGAGGCGTCAGGTCTGGACGAATTGCGCGCCGCTTACCGGTTGTCCCCCACTCTCGATTTTCAGGCCTGAGCGCCAGCCCATGACCCAGTTCCGTTCTCTTCCGTTGTTGGCCAGCCTGCTGCTGGGTGCCTGCGCCAGCCAGGCGCCCAAATCCGCACCGCCGTCGGGCGGTACCGCCATCGCGCCTGCGGCCGACGCGCCGGTACGCGACGATGCCGGAATGACCGCGCAGCCAGCCGCGTCCGGGATGGCCGCCCCGGATGCGCTGCCGGCAAGCGCTGCTGCTCCTGCCGATCCGCAAGCCGCTGCGGGCGCCGACACCGCCGCTGCAGGCGCGCCCACCGATGCCGAAAGCGACTTCGACGCACTGTATGGCCCGACCACCCCGCAAGCAGGCGCCAACGGTGCGCCGGCACAACCGGGCGCGGCGCCGGCATACGACCCGTGGGAGCGCTACAACCGCGGCATGCACCGCTTCAATATGGCGGTGGACCGCGGCGTGGCGCGTCCGTTGGCGACGGCCTACACCAAGGTGGTGCCGAGCCCGGCGCGCCTGGGCGTGACCAACTTCTTCTACAACCTGGGCACGCCGCTGACCATGGTCAACCAGCTGCTGCAAGGCCACCCGGTCCATGCAATGCAGTCGCTGGGGCGCTTTGTGATGAACAGCACCCTGGGTGTGGCTGGGCTGTTCGACCCCGCCTCGGCGGCCGGTATCCCGCGGCGCAGCGAAGACTTCGGCCAGACGCTGGGCGCGTGGGGCTGGCGTAACTCGCGTTACTTCGAGCTGCCGTTGTTCGGGCCGCGCACCGTACGCGACACCTTCGGGCTGGCGGGCGATATTCCGCTGTCGTGGATTCGCCAGGTGGACGACGGCGGTACGCGCTTTGCCCTGCAGGGCTTGCAGCTGGTGGACACGCGCGCGCAGCTGATGTCGCTGGATTCGTTGCGCGACCAGGCGCCGGACGAATACGCGCTGACCCGCGATGCGTGGATGCAGCGACGCAATTACCAGATCACCCGCGACCTGCGGAGCCATCGCGAAAAGAACAACGAGCTGCCGGAATACCTGCGCGACGACAAGGACAATACCGTGCCGGGTAACGCCATGCCGATCCCGAGCTGGGTACGTTGAGCGGTCGGGGAGTTGGTCAGCGACGAGGGTCAAAGCCCGGGAGATCCCGGGCTTTTTTGTCGCTGCTCTCTTGCGGGCCTGCTGGTCGGCGGTAGCGGCAGGGAGGCTGAACTACAGTCCTGCCGGGAATATCACGTGGCGGCGTACGCCTCCAGAATCGCCTGCTGGAGATCCGGCGGCAGCTTGGCATAGTCGTCAGCACGATCCTGGAACTTGTCAGCGAGTGTGGTGGACAGATCAAACCCGTCCGCCACCGCGGCGATCACCAATAGCGTACAGATCGCAAACTCACGCGCATGGCCCGGCACAAGGATGTGGGCGCCCAACTCGACGACCTCATACGGGTACCACTCCTCGCCCTGCTCGAACCGGCCACCGCGCGCAACCACGGATGCAAGCGCCTGTGAGTGCCGCTCTGCGTCCTGGCCGTCGTCGCGCTGGGCAATGAAGCGCACTTCGTCAGGCGTCAGCGACTGCAGTAGTACAGCCAACGTTGGCGCTGACTCGGCCACGCACTAGCCAGCCAACGCCGTATCGATCGCCTGACGCAGGCGCGCATCGTCGGCGGGGATGTCCGGGGCGAAGCGGTCGATGATCTTGCCGTCGCGGCCGATCAGGAATTTTTCGAAGTTCCACACCACGCCCGGCGCGGGGTTGGGGGCGATGCCGTAGCCGGCAAGTTTCTCGCGCATCGGACCGTCGCCGGTGGTGTGCGGATGCGTGCTGGTCAGTGCCTGATACAGCGGGTGCGCGTGGTCGCCAGTGACGGCGATCTTGGCAAACATCGGGAAGGTGACGTCGTAGGTGAGCTGGCAGAACTGCGCGATCTCCGCTTCGCTGCCCGGCTCCTGGCCGTTGAAGTCGTTGGCCGGAAACGCCAGCACTTCCAGGCCCTGTGCGCGCTTGTCGCGATACAACGCTTCCAGCCCTTCGTACTGCGGGGTCAGGCCGCACTTGGAGGCGACGTTCACCACCAGCATCACCTTGCCGCGATAGTCCGCCAAGGTGGTGGGCTGGCCATCGATGCGGGTCACGGGGATGTCGTATAGCGTCTGGCTCATCGATGCGTCCTGGGCAGGGAGAGCCCAGAGCATAAACGGCCACGGTGAGGCGAGCGATGCCGCTGGCTCACGCTGCTGGCCGTTGTCTGCAACGACGTCCGCGGGCCGATCGGCTGACCGGCCGTCCACGCGCTCGGCCATCTTCGAAGCCATCAATCGATGCAGAGCGCCGCCTGGCCCTTGCCGCCGACCACCGTCTGGCGGCAACCGAAGCGATCGCTGTCGCGCTGACAGATACCGGCGGCCGCCGCGCCGGTCGGCACGATGCTGATGGCCAGGCAGTCGCCGCTGCAATCGCTGTTGTCGGTGCAGGTCTTGCCGGCATCGGCGTACGGCACGATGCAGCGCGGAATCTGCATGCGGCCGACCGGCCGCAGTTGTCCACCCTTCGCCGTGCATTCGGCGGCATCGGCGGAGACGGTGTGCGGTGGCGGCGGAGCGTTCGCCGCGGCAGCCGGCCTGGTTACCGGACCAGTGCTGCATGCGGTCAGCAGCAGCGCGCAGAGCGCTGCGTGGATCCATCGGGTCGCCATGTTGAGCATCTCGTCTTGAACCAGGTGGGAGCAAGCATCGCGGTGGCGATGTCTGCGTGATGTGCGGTCTATCGGCGCAAGAGAACATGCCGAAGACCTGCATTCGTAGGAGCGCACCCCGGGCGCGACCAGCTTTTACCGATAACGCTTCATCGCGCCCGGATGCGCTCCTACGTTGTGCTGTCGCGCGGACGCCATGCATCACCGCCTGCAGCCGGATCACGCCTGCTCGTCGTTGCTATCGTCTTCGCTGCTGGTGCCGGTGTCGTCGCTGCCATCGTCCAGCAACGCCTGCGACTGATCGCCGGCCAGTGTTTCCACCCCGCGCAGGCGGCGTTCGATGGTGCGGGTCTTGCGGCTGGCTTCGCCCAGGCTCTTGCCGACGGTGCTGATCTGCCGCTCGGCCTTTTCGAGAATGCCGGCGAACTTGCCGAACTCGCTCTTCACCGCGCCCAGCACCTGCCAGACCTCGCTGGAGCGCTTTTCGATCGCCAACGTGCGAAAACCCATCTGCAGGCTGTTGAGCAAGGCGGTGAACGTGGTGGGGCCGGCCAGCACCACGCGGTGCTCGCGCTGCAGCAGATCGACCAGGCCGGCACGGCGGATCACTTCGGCATACAGCCCTTCGGTGGGCAGAAACATCACCGCGAAGTCGGTGGTGTGCGGCGGGCAGACGTACTTGTCGCTGATCGACTTGGCCTGGATGCGGATGGCGCGTTCCAGTTGCGCGGTCGACTGCTTGATCGCGTCGAGATCGCCCTTTTCCTGCGCATCGATCAGGCGTTCGTAGTCCTCGCGCGGGAACTTGGCGTCCACCGGCAGCCACACCACCTTCTCGTCGCCGCGTCCGGGCAGGCGGATGGCGAAATCCACCGCTTCGGCACTGTCGGGCTTGACCCGTACGCCGCGCGCGTACTGCTCCATCGTCAGCGTTTGCTCGAGGATGTTGTCCAGCTGCACTTCGCCCCAGCCACCGCGGTCCTTGACGTTGGTGAGCACGCGCTTGAGGTCGCCCACGCCGGTGGCCAGCTGCTGCATTTCGCCCAGGCCGCGCTGCACCTGTTCCAGCCGTTCGGAGACCAGCTTGAACGAGGCATCCAGACGCGTGTTGAGCGTGGTCTGCAATTTTTCATCGACGGTGGCGCGCATCAACTCGAGCTTGCTGGCGTTGTCGTGTTGCAGATTGGCCAACTGCTGCTCGAGCGTGGCGCGCATCTCGCCGATGCGCAGTTCGTTGCGCTGGGTGAGTTCGTTCAAGCGCAGGCCCAGCGCTTCGGTGAAACGCTGTTGCGATTGCCCGGCTTCCTGGCGCCCCTTGCGCGCGTCTTCGGCCAGCGCTTCGCGCAGCGCGGCCATGTGGGTGTCGGTGCGCGCCATCAGTTCGCCCAGTTGCTGGCCGAACACCTGGATGCGGGTTTCCTGTTGCTGGCCGAAACCTTCGAGCTGGGTGCGCAGTTCGGTCAGCCGCAGGGTCAGCAGTTCGCCGATGCGTTGTTGCGCAAGACCGCTTTCTTCGCGCGCCTTGCGGGCATCTTCGCCGAGCGCGTCGCGCAGCAGGTCCAGGCGTTGGTCGGTGCGCGTGGACAGTTCGGCGAGGTTGCGCGCGAAGGTTTCCAGGCGGGCGTCCTGCTGCCGCGCCAGGCCTTCGAGTTGCTCGCGCAGTTCGCCGCGACCATCGCGCTGTTCGGCGCGCAGCGCATGCTCCAGCGCGGTGGTGGACGGACGTCGCAGCAGCGCCAGCAGCTGCAACACGAGGACTACGACGAGCAGCCCGAGAAGGATCAGAGATTGGGATGACATGTACGCAGTGTAGCGGTGCTTGTCGCAACAGCTGCGTCGCGGAGCTTGGCCAGCGGCGCTCGCGCGCCAGCGCTGCTGGGTGCAGCTGCACGACAGCGGCCATGCCAGGTCGCTGTCGTGGGTGAGGCGTCTGCGCTCAGAAACCTTCCAGCACCAGCTTGCCGTGGGCACGGCGCAGGTTGCCGGCGGTGATGCGGCCGTAGTGCTCCCAGCCGCAGCGTCATCGAGCGTGGCCGACTTGCGCCCGACCAGGCACTCGTCCACCAGGTGAAATTGCGCATTGTGCCCGGGCGGGTCAGCGCGCCGGCGTCGTACACCGCATCGCCGGGCACGTGCCATTGCAGCGGCCTTCGCGTTTTCGGTGCGCGGATGATGGCTGCGCGGCTGCGCCATGACGCTGAAATGGCCAACGCACCTGTTCGATGTCGCATGGCGTGCGGTGCTGCTGCGCGCGTCATTGCCGTGTTCGTTGAAGCGCCCATCACTGCGGCGGCTCTAGCCTGCCGGCATGACCGCACCCAGCCCGGTTCGCATGCAGCGCTATGGCAATCGCAACGGCCACTCGGGCGTGGTGGCCTACGCGCTGGCCGACGACGCCATCGCCGTGCGCTTTCGCAGCGGCGAGACCTATGTGTATACCGCCGACAGCGCGGGCGCCGAGGTGGTCGCGACCATGCAGCGGCTCGCCACGGCCGGCCGCGGGCTGAGCACCTACATCAGCCAGACCGTGCGCGATGCATACGCGGGCAAGATCGAGCTGTAGCGGCGCAGGAGTGCAGCGGTGAGAATGCACCGCGCTCTGCCATTCGCCGCAGCGTGCGTGGATGCAGACGGCTGCGCTCGCTGCATCATGCGCGTGCGGCGTTGCCTGCAGCGCGTATCACCGCCGCCAACTGCCAGCCATCACGCGTGTCACCGAGGAACACATGCTGGAGATCTACGGAAAGCCGTGCTCGATCAATGTGCGCAAAGTGTTGTGGTTGTGCGATGAGCTGGGGCTGGACTACACGCTGTCGCATATGGCAGCGGCTTTGCATCGGTGCAGACGCCGGAATTTCGCGCGCTCAATCCCAATGCGCTGGTGCCGGTGATCCGCGACGGCGCACTAGTGCTATGGGAATCGAACACGATCTGCCGCTACCTGGCCGCGCGCAGCCAACGCCACGATCTGCTGCCGGCCGCGCCCGCCGCGCGCGCACTGGTCGAGCAATGGATGGATTGGCAGGCCACCGAACTCAATACCGCCTGGCGTTACGCATTCATGGCCAGCGTGCGTGGCAGTGCAGCGCATACCGATGCGCAGGCGATTGCGGCGAGCGTGGAGCAGTGGAACCGGCACATGGCGATCCTCGATGCACAGCTGCAGCGCGGCGGTCCGTTCGTCCTCGGCGCACGCTTTACGCTTGCCGACATCGTGCTGGGGTTGTCGACACAGCGCTGGGTCGCCAGCCCCATCGCGCGTGCGCCATTGCCCGCGGTGGCGGCGTATTACGCACACTTGAAGACACGCGCTGGATTTCAGCGCCATGGTTGCACTGCACCCTAATGCCGCACATCGCCCTTGTGCGGAGCGAACCAGCTTGTGCGAAGCGAACCAGACCACCGAAGCGATGCATGCAGCACGCTCGCACTGCATTGACCTGGGCATAGGTAGGGTGAGGGTCTGCTTTTGCGAGGCTCACCGATGACCACTGCCACCAACCGAACCCGCCTATTGGCGCTGGGCCTGTTTGCTTTCCTGGGCACGTTCGCGGCAATCGTCTGGTACCTGATGCGGCCCTACGGCTCGGTGTATTTTTTCCCCGTGCATTTTCTGATCGGTGCGGCGTTGCCGTTTTTGGTCTATGCGATCGGCCGAACCCGGCTGTGGTTCTGGATCGGCATGGGCATCACCGCCTTGGTGCTGCTGTGGTTCAACCTGTGGGGCCATGAAGCCAATGGCGCGGCCCCGCGGGTGCTCGACTGGAGCCACTTCGCTGCCGGTGTGGTTGGGCTTGCCGGCGCCTGGGCGGTGCAGCTGATCTACCGCAACGCGCGCCCGCCGCATCGCGCCTCGATTGAGTGAGCGGAGTGCGATATGCGATTGCGTGCCGTCAATCGCACACGCCGTGATGGATGGCTGTGCCGGGCAAAGGAAATGCACGATGCGCCGCGCGTGAGCTGATGCCATAGCGTGCCCAGGCACGGTCGGGCCGCATGACCTTGGACCGATAGCTTTGCTGCGCTGCGTTGGGCGACACTCGCGCATTCTTTTGATTCCCGCGAGGTCCACATGTCGTCTTGGCTCAGGCGCAAATCCATCGATCAGGTCACCGTGCACGAGGCCGGCCGGCAACTGGTCCGTAGCCTGAGTTGGCCGCATTTGATCGCGCTGGGCATCGGCGCCATCGTCGGTACCGGGATCTACACGCTGATCGGCGTGGGCGCCGACAAGGCTGGACCGGCAGTGTTGCTGTCGTTCGTGGCGGCCGGCACCGTGTGCGCCTGTGCGGCGCTGGCCTATGCCGAGATGGCCACGATGATGCCGGCTGCCGGCAGTGCGTATACCTACAGCTACACCGCGCTGGGCGAGAGCATTGCCTGGGTGGTGGGCTGGAGCCTGGTACTGGAATATTCGCTGGTGGTCAGCACGGTGGCGGTCGGCTGGTCGGGCTATTTCGTTGGTTTCCTGCAATGGCTGGGCGTGGGGTTGCCGCATGAACTCATTGCCGGGCCGCACGCCGGCGGCATCGTCAACCTGCCGGCGGTGGCGATCACCTTCCTGGTGGCTGGCCTGTTGATGGCCGGCACCAAGGAAAGCGCCACGCTCAACGCGGTACTGGTCGTGCTGAAGATCATCGCACTCGGCGTGTTCGTGGCCATTGCGCTGCCGGCCTTCAACAGCGCCAACCTGCAGCCGTTCATGCCGTATGGCTTCTCCAAGGCGATGGGTCCCGATGGCGTGGAGCGCGGAGTGATGGCAGCGGCGGCGATCATCTTCTTTGCGTTCTACGGCTTCGATGCGATTTCCACGGCGGCCGAAGAGACCAAGAACCCCGGGCGCGATCTGTCGATCGGCATCGTCGGTTCGATGATCGGCTGCACGCTGATCTATGTGCTGGTGGCCCTGGCCGCGGTGGGTGCGATGAGCTTTACCGTGTTCGGCAAGAGCCCCGAGCCGTTGGCGCTGATCCTGCGCGAACTCGGCCACGGCAAGGCGGCGTTGGTGATCGGTGCGGTGGCGATCATTGCGTTACCCACGGTGTTGCTGGCGTTTTTGTACGGGCAGAGCCGCATCTTCTTCGTGATGTCGCGCGATGGCTTGTTGCCGCGCGGCTTGTCCAAGGTCAATGCACGCACCGGCACGCCAGTGGCGATCACCCTGTTCACCGCGGTGCTGGTGGCAACACTGGCGGGCGTGGCCCGGCTGGACGAAATCGCCGCCTTGGCCAACGCCGGCACGCTGGCGGCGTTCACGGCGGTGGCGGCCTGCCTGTTGGTGTTGCGCGTGCGCGAGCCCGGCCGTGCGCGCGCCTTCCGCACGCCGCTGGCGTGGGTGGTGGGACCGGTGGCGATCGGCGGGTGCCTGTATCTGTTCTGGAGCCTGCCGAGCAAGACGCAGGGCTGGTTCCTGCTGTGGAATGCGCTGGGCGTGGTGGTGTACCTGGCATATGGGCGACGCAATAGCCGGTTGAATTCGGCTGGCTGAGCGGGCGACATCCTTCTCCCCCTCGGGAATTGTTCCCCCCTTCATGGAGGAGCAGGTGCCCGAAGGGGCGGAGGAGAGTCGGTGCGTAGCCACGTGCAGTTTGATGTCACGAGAACTTTGTCGCTCACCCCTCTCCGGGCCGGAGAGGGGCTTCACGCTGCCGCTCTTTTAGCGTTAAGCGCTGTTGCACTTGTGCCCCGCAGGGAGAGGGGTTTCAAACGCCGTGGTGTTATTGCGCCTGCGGGGTTGCACAGAACGATGTCGGCAATGCATCCGCTTGTGTACCCCAGCCTTGCGTGGGTGCTTGCTTGGTGAGCGCGAACGCCAGCGTGCCGCCCTGCTGCAGCTGCGCCCAGTCCAGGAATACCTGCGGCTGGGCCTTGCCATTCCAACGCACGTTGTCCACGTATTGCAGCGCGCGGCCGTCGGCGCCGGGGGCGTCGATGCGCAGGCGCTTGCCGTTGCCCAGATCCAGCGTGACCCGCTTGAAACGCGGCGCATGCAGCAGGAATTGCCCGCTGCCCGGCACCGCCGGATACAACCCCAAGGCACTGAACAGATACCAGGCCGACATGGTGCCAAGGTCGTCGTTGCCGGTGACGCCGTTGGGCGCATTGGTAAACAACTGTTGCGCGGCGCGCACCACGGTGGCGGTCTTCCACGGTTGCCCGATCAGCGTGTACATCCAGGGTGCGTGCAGGTCCGGTTCGTTGTTGGGGTTATAGCGGTACTGGTTGTAATAGCTGTACGGGCCGACCACCCAGTGCGTGCGTGCGGCAGTGAGCGGATCTTTCAGCAGATCGTCGTAGGCGAAGAAGGCGTCCAGGCGTTTACCGGCTTGTTCGCTGCCATGCATGGCCTGCAGCATGCCGGGGATGTCCTGCTGCACCAGCCACTGATACTGCCAGGCGGTGCCTTCGTGGAAACCGTGCTCGGAACGTGGGCTGTAGTGATCGTCGGACGGCGCATACCAGCTGCCGTCTTCCAGCCGCGGGCGCGGGAATCCTGCAAAGCCGGTCTCGGCATCGCGCACATCCGCGTCCCAGACGCGGTGCCAGTTGCCGCCGCGCTTGCGCAGCTGCGCGCTGTCCTCGCTGTGGCCCAGTGCTTGTGCCATCTGCGCGAGCGCGCAATCGGCCAATGCATATTCCAGCGTGGCCGAGCCGCCGTGGTGCGGGTCCACATCCATGCCCTTGGAGGGGAACGCGCGGTCGTACTGCACGAAGCCGTTGGCCAGATAGTTGGCATTGCCCGAGCGCCCGGCGTGGCGCGAATTGATCGGCGGCTGGCCGAAGGCGTTCTGGCGCAACGCTGCATACGCGTCCGCCTCGTTGCCCTGCAGCGCGCCGAAGCGCCACAGATCCACCAGGAACGGGGTGACCGGGTCGCCGGTCATGATGTTGGTGTCGAAGTTGGCGTAGCCCCAACGCGGCAGCCAGCCACCTTGCTGCTGGATCGCCAGCAACGAGCGGCCGATGTCGCGCGCGCGTGTCGGCTGCAGCAGGGCGAGCAGCTGGTTTTGCGAGCGGTAGGTATCCCACAGCGAAAAATACTCGTAGTAGGTCCAGCCATCGGCGCGATGGATCGCATCGTCGTAGCCGCGATAGCGGCCATCGGCATCGCTGCCGGTCAGCGGCTGCAGCAAGGCGTGATACAGCGCGGTATAGGCCACGGAACGGTCGTCGTTGCTGGCGCCTTCCACTTGCATGCTGGCCAACGCATTGCGCCAGCCGTTCTGCGCGCGCTGGCGCATCTGTTCAAGACTGAGCAGTTTGCCGCCCTGCATGCCATCGGCACGCAGGTTGCTGCGGGCGCCTTGCGCATCCACATGCGAGATGGCGCTGACCACGGTCACCGCACGCGCGTTCTTGTCTTTGCCTAGCGGGAAACTGAGCCAGGCGCCGTTGGGTTTGAGTTCGCCGCCCATGCCGTGACGCGCGCCGGGCACGCCGCCCTCTTCGCCCCAGACGCCATGCGCAGTGAACGGGCGATCGAATTCCAGCCGGAACCAGGTGGTGTATTCGTGGCCGCCGCAGAAGCTCTGCGTGGTCAGCTTGCCCTCGACCACGCGGTCGCCGACGATCTGTAGCTGGCTGCCGATCACCACATGGCGGTCGTTGGCCTGCGCCACGTTGACCAGCACATGGCCGGTGTCGGCACCCGGCGCGAAGGTGTAGCGCTCGGTGGCGGCGCGGGTCAGCGCGCTGGCTTCGGCGTCGATGCCGCCGTAATCGGTGAGCCGCACCCTGTAATAGCCGGCCTGGCCCACTTCGCCATCATGCGTGTAACGCGCGGCGTAGCGTTTCTGGTCGAAGGCCTTGGCATCGTTGGTGTCGAAGTCGCCCCTGGGACCGATACGGCCGGTGACCGGCAGCACCGACACCTGGCCGCCCTGCTCCCAGCAGCCGGCGCCGGACAGGAACGAATGGCCGAAACCCCGGATGCTGGGGTCGTCGTAGCGCCAGCCGGCGTAGTGCGCACCGATCGGGCTGACCTGGATCAGGCCGAATGGCGCCGAGGCGCCCGGATAGGTATTGCCGTCGTCCTTGCTGCCGATGAAGGTGTTGACCTGCGCCGGGTCTTGCGCGGCTAGCGGGCCGGACATGGCCACGCCGAGCAGGCACAGGCCGACCGCGGCGCGGCGCCAGAGCGGCGTGCACACAGCACGCGCGGTAGAACGGTTGGGCGATACGACTGACAGCATGCGGAACACCTTGGGGGGAAAGGGCGGCCGAAGCCGCAGATGGAAGGCGCGTGCCGGACGATCAACACCACAGCGCCGGCATCATCATGCGTATGGCAGTGTCTGGAATCGGCAGGCACCCTTGCGTGCCTGCACGGTGCCGAAAGCACCACCTGACGGCATCGATGCCCGCGCGGCGAAGTGCCCGCCTCAACCATCGAACACGTCTTCTTTTAGATATGTAAGGGAGATCAGCCGGCTTGGATCGATCTAAATTTGGGTGGGCCATGTGTCCTGTATTGGCAAAGATTAAGCGTTCGAAGCTCTTTGCTGCACACCGCGTCGCAGCAAAGCAGGCGGACCCAAGCGGTTTTCAAACATCCCGATGACTATCGAATCAATAGGTTGCGATGTTCGCCATATTTCCTGTTAACGGCGCTAAGGAAGGTCTGAACAACGAGACCTGACAGGGCGGAAGGTGGCGTCGTTCCGAAGAGTGGCTTTTGGAACTTCGGAATTTCGCCATTTCTGGCGCTT
>NZ_JAGHWU010000053.1:0-6799 GCF_017746145.1 Xanthomonas sp. D-99
CCACCCGCTGGCTATGGACGTACAACCACGAGCGTCCGAATATGGCGCTCGGCGGCATCACGCCTGCCATGAAGTTGGCGATGGCCGCTTAGCTCCACTTCTGGCGACCGCTAAAAGTGGGGGGATTACCCATCCATCGCCGCCTTGGCCGCGAAATAGGGGCCCAGATACGGCGGTGTGCCGCCTGCCGAGCTGCTGCTGGACACCCACACCAACAGGCCCTGCTGCTGTGCCCGCAATTGCGGCAATGCCGCGCGGTTGACCCGCTGCGTGCCCAGCACGTTGATGTCGTAGACCTGCGCCAGCTGTTCGGCGGTGAACGCTTCGGCCGGGCCGAACACCATGTGCCCGGCGTTGTGCACCACCACGTCCAGCCCACCGGCCTGCGCCACGATGGATGCCACCGCCGCGTCGGCCGAGGCCTGCGATTGCACGTCCAGCTCTAGCGCGTGCAAGGCCAGCTGCTGCTTGCCCGCCAACTCGGCCATCTCCTGCGCCACGCCGGCATTGCGGCCGGCGGTATCGCGCATGGAGGCGTAGACGGTGTGCCCGGCGGCGGCCAGCGCTTGCGCGGCCAATCGGCCAAAGCCGCTGGACGCGCCAGTCACCAGAATGCGTTTGCTCATGTCATTGCTCCTCGAGGGGAAAACCAGCAGCGTGCGCACTGCCGCGCGCCGCAGCGGGTCAGACCATGCCGCCGTTGGCGCGCAGGACCTGGCCATTGATCCAGCCGCCATCGGGGCCGACCAGGAACGCCACCGCCGCCGCGATGTCTTCCGGGCAGCCAAGACGTTCCAGCGGGTTGGCCTTGGACAAGCGTTCGATCAACTCCGGCGACTTGCCGTCCAGGAACAGCGCCGTGCCGGTCGGGCCAGGCGCCACCGCGTTGACGGTGATGGCACGCCCGCGCAATTCCTTGGACACGATCGCCGTCAGCGTTTCCACTGCCGCCTTGGTGGCCGCATACACCCCGTAGGTTTCCAGCTTCAGGCCGACCACGCTGGTGGACAGGTTGACGATGCGGCCCCCCTCGCGCAGCCGTCGTGCGGCCTGGCGCAGCGTGTTGAAGGTGCCTTTCAGATTGATCGCGATGTGTTTGTCGAACAAGGCATCGTCGCTGTCGGCTAGCGTGGCCAGCTGCATGATGCCGGCGTTGTTGACCAGCACATCCACGCCGCCGAACGCAGTCTCGGCCGCGGCAAACAGGCGCTCGACGGCGGCCGGGTCGCTGACATCGGCCTGCACGCTGACCGCGCGGCCACCGTCCGCTTCGATGCTGCGCACCAGTCGATCGGCCTCATCCGCATGGCCGGCGTAATTGAGCACCACGGCAAAGCCATCGCCGGCCAATCGCTGCGCGATGGCAGCGCCAATACCACGCGAGGCTCCGGTCACCAATGCAACTTTATGCTGCTGAGTCATGCACGTTCTTCCGTCATGCCGCGGGCTGCGGCGTTGCGGAAACTATCCAATGCAATGACACGGCGATCATCACACTAAACTGCACAGCATTGTTTCCAGCGCCCGAACAGTAGGCAGGGAGTGCCATGGATCGATTCGATGCCATGCGGTTGTTCGTGCGGATCGTGGAGCGGCGCAGCTTCACCGCAGCGGCCAACGACATGCAAATTCCGCGCTCTACCGCCACCAAGGTCATCGCCGAGATGGAAGCGCGCCTGGGCGTGCGCCTGCTACAGCGCACCACGCGCGTGGTGCGGCCCACGCTCGATGGCGAGCTCTTCCATCAACGCTGCATGCGCATCCTCGACGACGTGGACGATGCCGAAGGCGGCTTCCGCGGCGTGGCACCCAAGGGGCTGTTGCGGGTGGAAGTGCAGGGCACGCTGGCGCGGCACTTCCTGCTGCCCGGGTTGCCGGCGTTCTTTGCGCACTACCCGCAGATCCAGCTGGTGATGAGCGAGAGCGACCGCTGGGTGGATCTGGTGGAAGAAGGCATCGACTGCGTGCTGCGCTATGGCCCGCTGCGCGACAGCGAACTGGTCGCACGCCGCGTGGCCATGCTCGAACGCCTCACCTGCGCCACGCCGCAATACCTGCGACGTTTCGGCCTGCCTGCGCAGCTGGAAGCGCTGGACCAACATCGCATGGTCGGCTTGCGTTCGATCACCACCGGCGTGGTCACGCCGCTGGAGTTCCAGACCGCGCAGGGGTTGCGTACCTTCGCATTGCCCAGCCCGCTCAGCGTCACCGGTACCGAGAGCTATCTGGCCGGCATCCGGCTTGGCCTGGGCATCGCGCAGGTGCCGCGCTTCCATGTGGCGCACGACCTGCAGCAAGGCACGCTGGTGGAAATCCTGCGCGACACCCCGCCGCCCTCCAACCCGGTGTCGCTGCTGTATTCCCGCGCCCGCCAGCTGTCGCCACGGGTGCGCGTGTTTCTGGACTGGGCCGCTGGCGAATTTGCCAAACAGGCGGGCGTGGCGCAGCCAGTCGGCTAATCGCATCGGCGGGCTTTGTAGTGCGCAACCGGCGTGGCAGCAAGCAGGTGATTGGCATCGGCAACACGGCGCGCGGCGGCAACCTGCACCATCCGCGCATCGCTGCCTGCCATCATCGGCCGCCATGCACCGCGTGCCGGAGCGCTGCAGGCACCGGACGATGCGGCGGTGTGCCGCATCGGCATCGCATGGGCACTGCACCTGCGTTGACGCCTCACCGCTGTGGCACGCGCACACCCACACCAAACCCTTGCATCGGCAGACACGGTTCTTCAGGCGCGCGCCGCTGCACCCACATATCGCCCATCATCCGGTCCAGCCCACGGTCCAATCCAGTTACCAACCCGGCGCCCGGGATAAAGGTGAGTTCGCCGAAATACACCTGCCCGTGCTGGATATACCAATCCACCCGCACATAGTCGAAATCGCTGGCCAGCACCTTGCTCAGTTCCAGTGCCTGCTCGAGAAGTTCCGGCGCACACGGCGGCGCGCGACCGTCGTCGCGGATGCGGTGAAAGGCATCGTGCAAGTTGCCGACGAAAAACGTCATCGACAATTTCGGCGTGTCGAAGCGGCCGTAAATCACCTGCAGGACGTACTTGAAGGTGCCGTCGGCCTGGCGAAACATGTGGAACTTGTAGTCCACCGGCACTTGCTGTGCATCGCCGATGTATTTTTCCACCAGAATGCGTGGCGGAATATCGCGGTAATGGATCTCGCGCACCATGGCGGAAAAATCCGTGCGCATCCATTGGCCGCAACGCGCGATGATGCGGCGTTTCTGCTGCGCATCCGGCTCTTCGCGCACAACTTCCACCATGGCCGCGCCGTGGTTGGCCTTGATCACCGTCTGCTTCCACTGCGGCAAGCGCAGCAAGTCCTGCGGATCGGTGGTGTCCAGCAATAGCGGGATCAGATGCGCCTCGCCGATCTTGGCCGCCACATACGGCCGCACCGCAAACTTGTCGGCCAACCGCTGATATTGCAGGTAATCACCGTGCACACACTTGCGGTAGAGGATCTTCTCGTTGAAGCATTTCGGCGCGTACAGATCCGGCAGGCGCCCAAACGTATGCAGGAAGTACAGCCGGTCCTGGTGCCGCCAGGGCAGCGTACGCACCAGGCTGCGCGCGCCCTTGCGCAGCAGGCGCTTGAGGTTGGCCGCATCTGCCGCGGTGCGCGGTAATGCGGCCGGGCGGGCAGTGCCCACGGCCAATGCTGGCAGCAACGCGGCCCATGGCTGCCCTGCGGCCCCATGCGCGCCCATCGGCTGCGTCTGCAGCCCCATCCCGTTCTCGGCCATATCCAGATCCCTCTTCCGTTATAAAGTGATACTTTCATCACATTTATACGTGATGTTAGTCACGGTATGCGGAAAAAGTGAGACGAGAGTTGCGAAACGTCTCAAGCGACCTGATTACGCAAACATCGCGTTGCTTTTGGCTTAAAACAGCCGAATTCCGCGTCTTGTTGCGTCTGCTTTGATGCACTGCAGGAGCCAGCGCGAGCGTCCGCGCCGGTTGAGTGCGTATGGACGTAAACACATGGGAAAAACCGGACTGAGTCGTGTGGTGAGTGCTCGCCAATACCCGAGGATTTCAGTACGCGCCCGCATTCAACGCAGCACGTTGTCGCGTGCTGATTGGCCTGTGTCAGTCGACGTCGAAGCTGGTAGACGCTGTTGTACAGATCGACGTGGATTGCTTGCGCGGTGCGCGGTCGACAGCCTGGCTTACACACCCGGTTGCATCTCGCGCAGCTGTCTTGACCGCGTCATTGCCGCCACGCAAGGTGCAGGCTCCAAGGAGCAACGCAGATGCGGCGATGTGCCACCCGGCATAGCCCGTACGCCAACAGGGCAGCCTCATGAAATTCGCCAGCATCGCACTGACTGCACTCACTGCGATGGCAGTCAGTAGCTGCACAAATGATGCGCCAACGCCAACGCCAACTGCACATGCAGCGTCAGTCGTCGCGCCGACAGCCCACGCGCCCACCGCCAACGCCGCCACGAATGACACGCCGCAGCCACCGGTTACACGCGCAGCGCCGACCCATGCCGACACCACGCCGTCTCTCTGCCAGCCCGGCGCCTATGCCTGCATCGCTGGCGGCCCGCTGCTGGCCACCTCGCAGGCAGAAGCGCACTGGCTGATTGCCCACGGCTACCCATCGCCGGCCGAGCACGCACGCTTGAGCAAGCTGGATCTGGCGCAGTTGCAGGCCGAATCGCAGGCGGGCAACCAGGCCGCCACCGTGTTCTACGGCAGCAAGACCGCACTCAGCGGCCGCTTCCAGAGCGGCGTGGCGATCTTGCGAAAGGCGCAGCCACCGGAACCATCTACGCCTACTACGGGCTGTCCGAGGCCTACCTCGGCGACACCCCGCAAAAGAACCTGGTCGACAGCGCAGCGTATCTGCGGCTTGCCTATCTGCTCGGCGATCGCAAGGCATCGGTAGCGATGGCAGAACGAGGCTTGAGCACAATCGAGAGCATCGCTGCAGACGAGCGCGCGGCAGTGCTGTACCAGACCCTCGCCAAGTCCCCGCGTCCATCTCCACGGCCGTTTGAGTGATGCGACAGGTTGCTGCACGACCCCGGACGCGCGGCCGCGTAGGTTGCATGCGCTACCAGCAAACGGTGACGGTTGCACATCATGACTAGAGCTGCATCATGCAAGCGAGGTCATGACGCGCGAGCATCATCGCCACGCAGCAACGCAGCAACGCAGCAACGCAGGCAGCTGGGCAGACCTGCAAATCGCAATGACGCAGCAGCTGTAGCCTAAATCAGCTGGGTTCGCTACCAGCGGATGCTTTTGCTGCAAACAACCGCGCACCAATCGCGCGCGCTGTGTCGAAGTGCGATTGCGGAAAGCCCGCATCCGGCACTGTCAGCAACTCCGAGGTGCGCACCGTCGCACCGCAAAAATCGAAGATGCCGTGGTTGATCTGCGTTTTCATCGCACCGAAGTAGCCGTGCCGCGCATAGGTGCGCTCGTCCGCACCGCCAATGGCCAGCATGTGCACATCCAGGTGCTGCAGCTTCTTCACGATCTTGCCCTCGGCGCTTTCATCGAACGCCCAGCCCAGCGTAAACACCCGGTCGATCCAGCCTTTGAGTAGCGCCGGAAACGACCACCAGTAAATCGGGAACACCAGCACTAGCGCATCGGCGCGGTCTAGCCGCGCGTGTTCGGCTGCCACATCCTGCGGCGGTGCAGCTTGCTGCTGAAACAGCGCAATGTCGGCCTGGTTGAAGCGCGGGTCGAAACCTTCCTGCGCCAGGTCGGCGACCTCAACCGTATGCGCGGCATCGGATGTCAACACGGCATCGCGCATCCGCGCAGCCACTGCGTGCGTGTGTGAGCATGATTCCGGGTGCGCAACAACAATCAAGGCATGCATTACAAGGGTCTCCAATCGAAATAGCGTCATAGCGTATCTGCGCTTGCTGACTCTCGTACACGCGTGCCATGCGGACTGAGCTGATGCACGAGCCGGTATCCATGCACACGGCCGCGCAACGTTGCGGTGAAGTCCTACCGATTAAAAGCGACGCAGCAGCGCAGCTCTGTGCGCCCACGCATCACCGGCTAGCCGCTGGTAATGCCACCACAGGGCGCCTGCGTCATAGCGGCATCAACACAAGCAAGCGAAGCACCAGGCCAGGCGCCAGTGCCTACGTAATGTGCGGCCCCCGCATCTCACCAGGCATGTAGTTAGGCCAATCGCCACCACCGTGATCGTAAGGCCGATCGCAAAAGCAAATATCCAACTAGTTTTGTGTCTCAACCTTTAGACTGCAGGGAATTCGTCAGTCGCAGCTTGCAGGACTTTTCTTTTCGGCACAATCTTGGCGTCACATAGTTAAACCTCCAGGAGCTTATATGGACGCATTCGAGGCTTGCGTAGATGGCTTGTGGTCTGATTTGAGTGAGGATGAACACTTTCCTTCAAAACGCCCCCTGCTCGCGCACTACACTTCTCTTTCAACGATGGAATCAATTTTCCGTGGGGAAGAAATATGGATGTCGCACCCTTTTTTGATGAATGACGATGAAGAGCTTAAGTGGGGAATCGTTGAGGGCGTGAAGAGAATTAGGACTAATGATTCCCTTGCAAGTCAATTTGGATCAGTGAGCAATTATGCAGCTTTTTTAGAGGCAGTCGAGAGTGCCAGGGACAATGAGGGTAGTACTAAGGAAGGTCTGATCAACTCACCGCAGATGCGCGACACTATCGCCTTATGTAGAGGATTCATCCATGCAGCTGACGTTCGGTGACGCTGAGGGCTTGGGCAAGCGTAAGCAGACCCGGCGCGAGATCTTTCTTGCCGA
>NZ_JAGHWU010000054.1:0-15689 GCF_017746145.1 Xanthomonas sp. D-99
GATTAAAAGTGCTGGTGACACCGTCTGATCGCCCCGGATCTCCCCGGCTTCGGCATGACCAAGGCACCGCCGCGTGGGCAGTTCGATTACACCTTCGATGCGCTCTACAAGGTGATCGAAGGCTTTACCGAAGCGTTGGGACTGACGCGTTACAGCCTGTACCTGTTCGACTACGGTGCACCGGTCGGCTTCCGCCTTGCGGCCGCGCATCCGGATCGGGTGAGCGCCATCGTCAGCCAGAACGGCAATGCCTACCTGGAGGGCTTCAGCGACCAATGGGACGCCTGGCAGGCCTACTGGCGGGAGCCGAGCGCCGCCAATCGCGAGGCCTGCCGCGCATCGTTGTCGGCGCAGACCATTCGTGAGTGGCAATACGGCACCGGTGTCGCGCCCGGCACACTGTCGCCGGACGGCTACACCCTGGATATCGCCTACATGGCGCGCCCGGGCGCCGAAGAGATCCAGCTCGACCTGATTCTGGATTACCGCAGCAATGTGGCGGCGTACCCCGCATTTCAAGCGTATTTTCGTGCCCATCAGCCGCCGTTGCTGGCCGTGTGGGGCAAGTACGATCCCGCCTTTATCCCGGCCGGCGCGCAGGCCTACCGCACGGATCTGCCAAGGGCCGAAGTGCATCTATTGGAGACAGGGCACTTCGCCTTGGAGACGCATGCGCTGGAGATTGCGCACTACATCGGTGATTTCTTGTCGCGGACCCTCGCGCCGTCGGCATGACGCGGGCCGTGGCCGATGCCGTCGTGGACGCTGCATCGCCATCGTGCGCCGAGGTCCGACGGCGGCGGCCTGACACAATGTCCGCTACCTGCTGCCGTCCTGGCGCGGCGTTGCACTGCCTTGAGCAAGTGTTTGGTCGCCCAGTGTGAGATGGCGGGCACTCACACTGGAGCAGACGGCAGCGGGCTCAGTCTGCCGACAGCGAGCCAAGGGTGAATCCGGAAACCGCATTGACCTTGCCGCGCCACAACACGCCACGGTTGCTGGGCAGCGGCTGGCCGCCCGGTGAGAAGCAACGCGCATCGATCAGGTGGATGAACTGCGGCGGCGTGCTGCTCTGCTGCGTGTCGTCTTCGGCATCGTAGATGCTGGCGTGGCTGGCAAACGCGCGACGGATATCCTCTTTTTCATCGGCATCGCCCGGATAGGCAGCAGAGAACTCCTGCGCGAACGCCTCGAAATAGCGCTTCCCGCTGACCAATTGGCCGGAAATGACGATGCCTTCGACAAACAGGGTGACGCCGAACTGCACGTCCGAGGTGTTGGCAATGCCGACCAGCTTCTGCAGATACCAATCCACGCTCTGGCCATCGAACGCCAGCTTGACGTCTTCCAGCGACGGTTGATGTTGATCTTGGTCTGTCATGTTGCTCTCCTTGAGTGGATTGGACGACGCGTTAGCCGTAACGCAGATGTGGATGGCGCGCCCTTGGCGTGCTTAAGCATGGCACACGGATCGCCAAAGTTGCCGTGGTTGGGTTCGCTACGAAGGCTTCCGCACCACGGTCTTGCGACACATGGACGCTTTCATCCGGTGCGCGCCCATGGCGCACGTGGGACGCGGCCGCAGCGGAACGACCACTGTGGTCACCACGCCGCCACTGCTCCATCCGAGCGCGGATCGCTGGCGCCACTCAGGACGCCATCTTGCTCGCGCACCAAGGCACCGGCATGTCCCATCACCGCGCTGTACGCCGGCAGCAGTTCCACCGCATGCCCGGCATTGCGCAGGGCCTGCACCACGGCCGGGTCGAAGCGGTCTTCCAGCTTCAACGCCGTGCTGTCTTCGCCCCAGGTGCGGCCCAGCAGCCAGCGCGGTGCGCTGACCGCCTGCTGCAGCGGCATGCCGAAGCGGGCGTAGCGGGAGAACACGGCGGCCTGGGTTTGCGGTTGGCCTTCGCCGCCCATGGTGCCGTAGGCCATCACGCGGCCGTCGTCGAAGGTGGCCAGCGCCGGGTTGAGCGTGTGGAAGGGCTTGCGTCCCGGGGCAAGCGCATTCCAGCCATCGGGGGCGAGGCGGAAGCTGCAGCCGCGGTTCTGCCAGGTGATGCCGGTGCGCGGCAGCACCAGGCCAGAGCCGAATTCGAAATAGGTGGACTGGATGCAGCTGACCGCGCGGCCGTGCGCGTCGATGGCGCCGAACCAGACGGTGTCGCCTGCCTGCGAGGGCTGTGGGCACGGCAGTGCGGCGCGCATGTCGATGCGTGCGGCGAGCGCATTGAGCGCGGCGCTGTCGTCGAGCAGGGCTTGTGCGTCGAGCGTCATCCAGGCGGGGTCGCCGAGGTGTGCGTCGCGGATCAGGAAGGCCTGCTTGCTGGCTTCGATCAGCCCGTGCAGGTGTGCGTAGCTGTCTGCGTCTTCTGCCTCCAGGCGATCGAACAGTGCCAGGATCAACAGCGAGGCAAGCCCCTGCGTGGGCGGCGCGTGGTTGTAGAGGCGCGCGCCCTGGATGACAACCGATAACGGCACGCTGGCGTCGGCGCGATGGGTCGCCAGGTCGTGTGCGCCGAGCGGGCTGTCGAATGCCTGCAGGTCTGCGGCGATGTCGTGGGCAATCGCGCCGCGATAGAAACTCTCCAGACCTTCATCGGCGAGCCGCTGCAAGGTACGCGCGAGCTGCGTCTGGCGCAGCAGCGCGCCTTCGCGCAGCGGCGCGCCGTGCGGCTCGAAGATCTGGGCATAGGCGCCGGGTTGTGGGCGCAGTTCTGCGCGCTTGCTGGCGGCCACCTGCGCGCCGCCCAGCGTGACCGGTACGCCGGCACTGGCGTGATGGATCGCATCGCTCAACAGGCGTTGCAGCGACACGCTGCCGTTTGCCTGCTGCAGGGCCAGCGCCCAGCCGGAGACGGTACCGGCCACGGTATTGGCCGCGCCAGGCCCGCGCCACGGAATGTGGGCGTGGCCGCGATAGAAATCCAGTGTGGCCGCCTGCGCCGCGCGGCCGCAGGCATCGATGGCATGCACGCGGCCATCGGGTTCGTGGATGAGCCAGAAGCCATCGCCGCCGATGCCGGTCATGTGCGGGTAGACCACCGCCAGGCAGGCAGCGGTGGCGACGGCCGCTTCGATGGCATTGCCACCGTCGCGCAAGACATCGCGTCCGGCCTGTGCGGCAAGATGGTGCGGTGCGACCACCATGCCGCGGCGCGCGCGCAGGGTATGCAACATCAGCGTGGCTCCGGCGGTGGGCTGAAGGCGAGCAGGCCGTCGCGCTCGAGTTGCGCGGCCAGCGCAAACAGGCGGTCTTCACGGCCGGGCGCGGCGATCAGTTGCACGCCCAGTGGCAGGCGCCCGGGACGCGGCAGCGGTGCGGCCAGCACCGGGCAGGCCGCCAGGCCGAGTGGCTGGGTGAAAATACCCAGATTCGCACGCGCAGAGACGGGCAAACCGTCGATCTGGATGGTGTCCTGGTCGATGCGTGGCGCCACGCAGGGTGTGGCTGGCGCGATGAGCACATCCACCTGGTCCCACAGCGCATGCATGGCATCGGCAAACCACTGCGCGAAGCGGTGCGCATCGGCCACGGCGCTGGCAGGCAGCTGCAAGCCGGCAAGCAGGCGGTCGCGGGTGGCCGGGTCGAACTGCGCGCCGTGCGCGGTGAGCGCGCTGCGGTGACGATGCCCGCCTTCGGCAGCGGTCAGGACGAAGGCAGCGGCGCGTGCGCGTTCGGCCTCGGGCAGGTCGATCGACGAAAGGCTGTTGCAGGCGGCGAGCAGGGTCTGCAGCCCGGCCTCCAGATCCGGATCCAGATTGCGCTCAAACCAGCCGCCCAACCGCGCGACGCGCAGCTTGCCGGCATGGCACGCAGGCAGCGGCTGCCCGCGCAGTACGTCGTAGACGCGGCGCAGGTCGGCCACCGAGGTGGCGAATGGGCCGACCACATCCAGCGCATCGACAAACGGAAACACCCCATCCAGGGGGACGGCGCCGTGCGTGGGGCGCAGGCCGTAGATGCCGCACAGCGCGGCCGGCACGCGGATGGAGCCATTGGTGTCCGAGCCAAGCGCGAACGGCACCAGCCCGGCGGCCACCGCTGCCGCCGAGCCGCCCGATGAGCCGCCTGCCAGGTGCTGGTCATCGTGCGGATTGGCGGTGGTGCCGTAATGCGCATTGACCGTGGCGAAGCCGTACGCGAATTCGTCCATGTTGGCGGTACCCACCAACACGGCGCCGGCTTCGCCGAGCCGTTGCACCACCGCTGCATCGCGGCTGGCAGGCGGGCAATGCGCACGCACTGCGGCGCCGGCGGTGGTGACCTGCCCGGCGACATCGAACAGGTCCTTGACCACGAACGGCACGCCGGCCAACGCGCCACCGTCGCTGCCACCGGCAAGCGCAGCCTGCACGCGCGCGGCATCGGCCGCGGCACGCGCCGGCAGCAGGTGGGTAATGGCGCACAGGCGGTCGTTGGCCTGGTTGATGCGTGTCAGCGTCTGGGTGGCCAGTCGCGCGGCCAGCGTGGGCTGGCTGCGCGTGGTGCTGACGATGGAGGCGATCTGGCCGCGCAAACCGCTGCCATCATGCGCCGTTGCAGGCGGCGCATGGAAGGTGGCCAGCAGCTGCGCGTGCCCGCGCAGCACTTCGGTATTGCGATCGACGCCGGCCTGCCACTGCGCTGGGAGTTGCATGAATCACCTGTTGGAAAGCGGGGATGGGGGAGTCGGGATTTGAGATTCGCCTGCTTGCCTGCGTGCTGTGCAGGTTGTGAGGTGAGGGCATGCCCCGGGAGTTGGGATGTATCAGGCGTTTTCCTCCACATAGCTTGCGATCTCCTCAGATCAGCGCCGCGCCGTCATCAGCGCAGCGCACCCTCATCCGCCCTGCGGGCCCCTTCTCCCCATCAAGGGAATCGAGGACCCGAAGGGAGGACGGGGAGGGGCGATCCCACTGCCGGCGGCTGTGGAGCAGTGAGGCGGTCGACCAGCAGCTGCTCGAATGCTGGCACATCCACCGCATGCACCACCGTCTGCGCCCGCTCGCCCAGCCCGGGCTGATACCCCGGTGCCCACGACAAGATATCGCCGTACCCGGCATCGAAGGCAGTGTTGGTGTCCACGTACAGCGTTTCCGTATGCCTCGCCAATTCCGGGCGCAGCCACACGGCCGTGGCCAGTTCGTCCCACATCGGAAAGCCCGGCTCGCGACTGCGCAGTGCGTGGCCAATCGTGGTGTCGGCCGCACTCATGCGCGCCAGCAACTCGGCGGTGAGTTCGGTGGCGGTGGACGGGTCGACCGGCACCATGGTGATCTGGCGCCACGGCGCGCGCATGACGATGCTGGCCGCTTCGGGATCCCAGCGGATATTGAACTCGCGTCGCGGCGAATTGACGAATTCGCGTGCGAATTGCTGCGCACTCACGCTGTTGCGTTGCTGCCGCGGATTGAGGCTGCCACCCATATAGACCAGCTCGCGCGCCAGCGTGGCAAAGGCCGGGTCCAGCGATTGCGCCAGCGCCAGATTGGTCAACGGGCCAGTGGCAATGATGCTTACCTCGCGCGGGTACTGACGCACCATGCGCAGCATGAACAACGCGGCCGGCTCGTCTGAGGGGCGCACTACACTGGGATTGCCCAAGGCCAGATCGGGCACCACATCGGGGGCGTGATAGCGCGGCGCGCTTTGCACGGTGTCGCCGTCCACCCAGTGCTTGTTCCATGCGCCTTTCCACACGAGTTTGCCGTACAGCGCTTCCCAGCGTTCGGTGGCCAACTCGCTGTTGAGCAGCGGATGCACCGGGCCGGGAAGTACGGGAATCTGCGGATGGCCAGCCAGTTCCAGCAGGCGGCAGGTATGCGCCAGCACCTCATCGCGCCAGATATTGCCGCTGACGGCACTGATGCCCAACACCTCGACGTCGGGCGATTGCAACAGCAGCAGCTGTGCGGGGGTGAAGCCGTCGATGTCGTCTTCGAGAATGACGCGGCGTTTGGATGAGGGGAGGTGCGGGTCGGTCATTGCGTTGTTGTCGTGGAAGGTTGAAGGCATTGCACCGGCGATGGACAGAGGCATTTGTAGGAGCGTGCCTGCGCGCGACGGGGCGTTACCGGTAAAGCCCGTTCGCGCTCGGGCGCGCTCCTACGTTGCATATGTCTCGTTGTCGGCGCTATCTGTGTTGCAGCAACAGCGTGCGCTCGTACTGGGCCAGGTCGGTTTCCAGCTGCCATTGCAGCCGAGCCTTCTCGCTGCCCTGGCGGAATGCTCGACAGGCAGCATCATCTGTTTCGCGCTGCAACGCAGTGGCGCAGGCCTGCGCAGCTTTACCGTCGGCATCCCACAGGCTCGCACCCGGCAGGAAGCTGTAGCGCAGGCCATTGCGGGCCAGCTGTTTGAGGCTGGGGTAGTCGATCCCCTGTTCCTGCATCGCACGTTGGTACTCGTGGGTCATGTCCGCACGCGAGACGCCGGCATCGTCGGTGGACAGCACCACCGGCACGCCGGCACGCAGATACAGCGCCAGCGGATGCGCGGCGCCCTTGATGCCCAGAATCACATCGTTGCTGGTGAGGTTGATCTCGACCGCAACCTGTTCGCGTCGCATGCGTTGCAGCAGTGCCTCTGCATCGTCTTCGTAGGGCAGGTCCACCCCATGCCCGATGCGGCGCGCACCTGCATCCACCGCCTGCCGGATATGCGAGCGCAGCTGCGCCGGCGGCACCAGCCCCAACGCCAGCTCGCCGGCATGCAGCGACAGCGGCACACCGGGGTAGCGCGTTGCGAAGAAGCGGAACATCGCCATATGCCGCGCGTAATCGGCCAACGCCACTGGATTGTCCTCCGGCGCGACGATGTTCAGCGCCACCGCGCGGCTGCCGCCGGCGGCGATCAGCGCATGCGCCAGCGCCATCTGCCCAAACACCATCGGCTGCGGCAGCACGCGCAACACATACGGAACATAGCGGTACTCGACCGTGCAGCCGGGGCGTGCATCGGCCTGGTCGCAACGCAGTACGCGTCGGCCCTGCGCGTCGATGTCGGCAAGATCGCGTTGCGCGGCCTGCACCAGCGGCGCCAGGTCGGGCTGCAACGCACGCAGATTGGCTGCGTCGTCCTCGCCCTTCCACGGCAGCGACTGCATGCGCTTGGCAGCCTGATCCATCTGCGGCGGGTTGGCGATGATTTCCACATACGGCACGCGGTCGCGTGCGGCCTGCTCCAGCACTGCGGCGACGGTGTCGGCGACACGGGTGCGGACCACCACATCGAACTTGCCGAAGGTGCTGAAGAACTGATCGTGGCCGCTGGGTTGCGCCGGGCCGGGCAGGAAGTTGCGCATCGACAGCGAATTCACCATCCGCCCGTACAGCGCGGCGTTGCGTGCCGCCAGGCCGCTGGCCGGTTCCTGGCCGGCCCCGCACGGCGGTGCGCGCAGGCTCAGCTCGTCCAGTTGCACGCAGGCGCCATCGTCGCTGGCCCATTGCAGATACGTCTCGGCATACACCGAACCGGACAGGTGGTTATGCAGGTCGCCACCTTTCGGCATGGCCTGCAGCCAGGTGCGTAGCTGCGCCGGCTGCGCGGCCGCCTCACGGAACAACTGCGCTACCTGCTGTTGGCGTTGTTGCGCAGGCACGGGCACAGGCGCTGGTGCCGGCCGTGCGTGCACGACGATGGGCAAGCACGCCCATGCGCTCAGGACCAGACAGCGACGAAGAAATAACATGCAGGAGACTCGTTTGGAGAGACGGTGGTGTGCGACAGCCGACGACCACATAGCTTGCCTGCCAGCGCGACCCGAGGCCACCCACGTGCGCGCCGGTAAGCAAGCCTGGAACAGATGAGGCACGCATCATTCCAGCGCATAACGCAGCACGAACAAGCCCGCGATGGTCCAGGTGGCCGGGTGCACGCCCCGCCAGCGGCCGCTGCCGAGTCTGAGCGCGGCATAGGTGATGAAGCCGAACGCAAGCCCCGTCGCAATGGAATAGGTCAGCGGCATGGCGAGCATGCAGATGGCGGCCGGCAACGCGTCGCCCACATCGTCCCACTGGATCTGCGTGCATTCGCGCAGCATCACCGAGGCCAGGTAGATCAGGGCCGGTGCGGTGGCGTAGGCCGGCACCATTGCGGCCAGCGGGGAGAACAGCAGCGCGAGCAGAAACAGGGCGGCAACCACCAGCGCGGTGAGGCCGGTGCGCCCGCCCACCTGCACGCCGGCGGCGCTTTCCACATAGGCGGTGGTACTGGAAGTGCCGAGCAGCGCGCCGGCCAGGATGGCGGTACTGTCGGCAAGCAGCGCGCGATCGAACTGACGGCGCTGCGCGGGCGTGTGCAGCAGGCCGGCGCGCTGCGCCACACCCATCAGCGTGCCGGTGGCGTCGAACATTTCCACCAGCACGAACACCAGCACCACATGCAGTACCGCAGCGAGCGCACCGCCGCCGCCATGGCCGCGCAAGGCGCCGACGATATCCAGCTGCAGCACGGTGGGCGCCAGGCTGGGCGGCAGCGCCAGGACGCCTTCGTAGTGGACCAGTCCCAACGCCAACGCTGCCCCGGTCACCGCAAGGATGCCGAGCAACATGGCACCCCGCACGCGGCGCACTTCCAGCACGCCGATCAGCAGCAACCTGGCCAGCGCAAGCAGCGGCTCGGGTCGGTGTAAATTGCCCAACGTCAGCAAGGTCTGCGGATGCGCCACCACCAATCCGGCTTTCTGCAGCCCGATCAAGGCCAGGAACAGGCCAATGCCCGCCGCAATGGCGCTGCGCAAGGTGGTCGGAATGCCATCCACCAACCAGCGCCGCGCGCCGGTGATGGTAAGCAGTAAAAAGAGGCAGCCGGAAACGAACACCAGCCCCAGGGTCTGCTGCCAGCTGTAGCCCAATGTGCCGACCACGCCGAAGGCGAAGAACGCGTTCAAGCCCATGCCGGGCGCCATGCCGATGGGATAGTTGGCCAGCACTCCCATCAACAGCGAACCCAGTGCTGCAGCCAGGCAGGTAGCCACGAACACCGCGCCGTGATCCATGCCGGTGGTGGCCAGGATGTCGGGGTTGACGAAGACGATGTACGCCATGGTCAGGAAGGTGGTGGCACCGGCCAGCATTTCGGTGCGCACGGTGCTGCCGTTGGCGGCAAGCGCAAAACCGGGCCAGCGCATCAGCACGCGCTCGCGATGCAGGGCAGGTTGACGGCAGGACAAAGGAACATCGGCAGACATCTCATCGATACGGGGCGGCGCGCGTGCAGCGCACGCACGCGGGCGGCCCATCTTGCCCTGTTGCATTGCGCTTGCCACGGACCTCGGGCACGGATTGCACTGCAGGAGCGCTCACATACGCTAGCGCGGAAACGTCACCCGGCATCGCGCATCAGCGGCGCAGGTCCCGCCGCTGATGCACGCATGACAGCGCACGCGCCGTGCGCGATGGCGCGCTCTGTTGCCTGCCATCGTGAAAGGCAAGCGAGGCATCAGGCTGCGCAAGGTGACTGAACAGCTGCGGTGGCATCGCGGAAACAGCGTTCAAAGATCCAGCACCAACCGCGGCGAGCGGCTGCGCGAACAGCACACGGTGATCTGCCGATTGGTGGCGCGTTCGGCGTCGCTGAGCATGCTGTCGCGGTGATCTGGCGTGCCAGCCAGCACGCCGGTCAGACAGGCGCCGCACATGCCTTGTTCGCACGACAGCGGCACCTCGATACCGGCATCGAGCAGGGCACTGGCGATGCTGCAATCGGCCGGCACCTGCACCACGCGGCCGCTGGCGGCCAGTTCCACCTCGAACGCGCTGTCGGCATCGTGGGCAAGGCTGGGCGCGGGGGCGGCGAAGTGTTCGCGATGCAGTTGCGCCGCCGTCCAGCCATGCGCCTTCGCCAGCACGGTGAAGTGGTCCATGAACGCCGCCGGCCCGCACAGATACAGCTGATCGCATGCACGCGCCTGGCCCAGTTCCTCGGGCACATGTACGCGTGGGCTCTGCCCGCCATCGCTCAGATGCAGGGACACCTGCCCATGCGTAAAGCCTTGTTGCAGCCGCTGCGAAAACGCCACATCGGCATGCCGGCGTGCGTAGTAATGCAGCACGAAGGGCTCGCCGCGCGCTTCCAGTGCTTCGGCCATCGACAGCAGCGGGGTGATCCCGATGCCAGCGGCCAGCAGCACGTGGCGCTCGCCCGGATGCAGCGGGAACAGATTGCGCGGTGTGGAGATGCGCAGGCGGTCGCCGGGCGCGAGCTGCTCGCACAGATGCCGCGACCCACCGCGCGAGGCGTCGGCCAGCTTGACGCACAGCAGATAGTGGTCGCGCACATGCGGCGCGCTGGCGATCGAGTATTGGCGAATCAAGCCATCCGGCAGATGCAGGTCGACATGCGCGCCGGCCTCGAATGCCGGCAACTGGGCGCCCACCGGTTCCAGCCGGATCGCGCGCTGGCGGTGGCCCTGATCGACGACGTCGGCAACGCGCACTTCATGCAGGCTCATGCGGGTGTCCTCGGCCGTCAGCGCAGGAAGAAGTCGCTATAGCCCTGGCTGCGCAGCCCGCGGCGATACGCGATGGAACTGCGGTCGGCGGGAATATGCACTTCCAGCAGCGGGTCAAGCGGCAGATATTCCGGCCGCTGCGCTTCCACCATGGCACGGTCTTCTTCGAACACGCGCAGGTTGAACGCATGCACGTCTTCCACCGGCAGATGGGTGTCGAAATTGCGGGCGATCGGCACCAGCAGGCGGGTGGTGTGCTTGGACACCGGGCTGGCGGCATTCATGATCACCAACCGCTTGCCCGGCACCGGGAAGTGGATGGTGAGCGTGGCGGTGAAAGGCAGATGCACCTCGAAATGACGCAGCCATTGGAAGTTCGGGTCCACGTCCGGCAGCGGCATGTCCACCGAATAATTTGCCACGCTGCTCAGGTAATCGGCATTGAAGCCGGTCGGTGTTTCGGTGGTGGTGTAGGCCGGCACTTCGCGCTTGTCCGGCTGGGCGAAGGTAGCGGTGTGCACGAAGGCGAAATGCGCCACGTCGATGAAGCCTTCCAGCTGGCGCGCGGCGCTGCCGCCGATGTCGAAGGCCGGGCACACGATCTGCTGGAAGCCGTCTTCGTCCCAGCCCGGCATCGGCGGGATCTGGATGTCCGCATCGCTCACCCCGGCCGGCTTGGCCAGGCACACCCAGATCAGCCCGTAGCGCTCGGCCACCGCATAGGTGTGCAGGCGCATCTTGACCGGGATGTTCTGGCTGGGGCTGGCGGGGATATGGTTGCAGCGCCCGCCCGCGCCGAAGCGCAGCCCGTGGTAGGCGCACACCACGCCGCCGCCATCGGCCGTGCCCATGCTCAGCGGCACCCCGCGGTGCGGGCAGACGTCGCGCGCGGCCACCAACTCGCTGCCCAGCCGGTACAGCACCAGCGGCTCGTCCAGCAGGGTGGCCTTGAATGGCGCCTCGCTCACCTCGCTGCTCAGCGCCACCGCATGCCAGTGCTGGGCCAGGCGCTGCCAGTCGGCAGCGTCGAAAGTGCAGTGCAGCGGCAGTGTGGGGACGGCGACATCCATGGGCGGTCTCTGGCGTGAGGCGGGAGCGGTGCCGATTGACTCTAGGAAGCCGGGGGTGTGTGATCAAACATCGATTTTCAGCCAAGCCATTGCAAAAAATGCAACGTCAACCGAGCCCCGCCGCATGCTGACCTTCTCGCGCTTCACCCGGTATTTCATTGAAGTGGCCCGCTGCGGCAGCATCCGCAAGGCCTCCGAGGTGCTACACGTCTCGGCGTCGGCGATCGACCGGCAGATCCTCAAGGCCGAGGAAGAACTGGGGGCGCAGCTGTTCGAACGCCTGCCTGGCCGGCTGCGGCTCACCGCTGCGGGCGAGTTGCTGTTGGTGGACGTGCGCGGCTGGGAGAAGGCCTATGCACGCACGCTGGAGCGCTTCGACGAGCTCAAGGGCCTGCGCCGCGGGCATGTGGAGATCGCCATGATCGACGCGCTCAGCGAAGGCGTGGTGCCGGCGGCAGTGGCGGCGCTGGTGCAGGAGTACCCGGGCATCACCTTCAACCTCTCCACCGCGCGCAATCAGCGGGTGATGGAAATGGTGACCTCGGCCGATGTGGATATCGGCCTGCTGCTGGACCCGGTCAGCAGCGTGGACCTGGAAGTGCGCGCGTTCGCGGACATTCCGTTGGGGATCGCGATGCCGGTGGGCCACCCGTTGAGCACCCGCACCGAGCTGCAGCTGAGCGAGACGCTGGAGCATCGTCTGTTGCTGCCCGCCGCCCCGTTGATCGTCGGCGAGCACGCCAAGGTGCTGTACCAGCGCCAGCACATCGACGTGAAGCGGCTCACCCACTGCAACGACGTGCGCACGCTGCGCGGGTTGGTGCGTGCCGGTGCTGGGGTTGGGTTGATGTCGTGGCTGGATGCCGCCCCGGATGTGGCCGACGGACGTCTGGCCTTCGTGCCGTTTCGCCAGCACCTGACCAAGCCGATGACGCTGGCGCTGTGCGTGGCGCCGCAGCGTCAACTGTCGCGTTCGGCGCAACTGGCGATCCAGGCGCTGGCAGCGAAGATCGATGCGATGGCGGTGCCGGCGGTGGAGTAGCCCTCATCCGGCGCTGAGCGCCACCTTCTCCCGCCAGCGGGAGAAGGGAGATCGTCAACACCGCCTGCCTTCCCCCGCCTGCAGGGATAAGGTGCCCGAAGGGCGGATGGGGGCAGTCGGCCGGCACGCTCGGCTCGCTGATTTTATAGGTGCGGCTTTCCTGGGCGCGGGCGTTCAAGCCCCACCGGCGCCCCGCCCTCATGCAGCGAGCCTGCCTTCCCCCGCGGGAGAACGAAGATCGTCAATGCCTGCCTTCCCCCGCCTGCGGGGGTAAGGTGCCCGAAGGGCGGATGGGGGCAGTCGATCGGCACAATCAACTCGCTGCCGACCTAGGCTTGGCCATACTGCGCCCGGGCGTTCAAGCCCCGCCGGCACGCTTCCCTCCGCCGGCGCTGCACGCCACCTCTCCCGCCAGCGGGAGAGCGAGGCTCAGCGGAGCTAACCCCTCGCTCGTTACACTTACGCGGCTCACCCCCCACACGACACCCGCAGCATGCAATTGATCGATATCGGCGCCAACCTCACCCACGACTCGTTCGACCGCGATCGCGATGCGGTGCTGCAACGCGCACGCGATGCCGGCGTGGCGCAGCTGGTGATCACCGGCGCCAGCCGCGAGCATTCGCCGCTGGCCCTGCAACTGGCGCAGCAACACCCCGGATTCCTGTACGCCACCGCCGGCGTGCATCCGCATCACGCAGTGGAATTCACTGCCGAATGCGAAGCGGAAATGCGCACCCTGCAGGCGCATCCGCAGGTGGTGGCAATGGGCGAGTGTGGGCTGGATTACTTCCGCGATTTTGCGCCGCGCCCTGCGCAGCACAAGGCCTTCGAACGCCAGCTGCAGTTGGCCGCCGACAACGGCAAGCCGCTGTTCCTGCACCAGCGCGACGCGCATGAGGATTTCATCGCCATCATGCGCAGCTTCGAGGGGCGCCTGGGTGCGGCGGTGGTGCATTGCTTCACCGGCACGCGCGACGAACTGTTCGCGTATCTGGACCGCGATTACTACATCGGCATCACCGGCTGGCTGTGCGATGAGCGCCGCGGTGCGCATCTGCGCGAGCTGGTGCGCAACATTCCGGCCAACCGTTTGATGATCGAAACCGATGCGCCGTACCTGCTGCCACGCACGCTCAAGCCGATGCCCAAGGATCGTCGCAACGAGCCGATGTTCCTGTCGCATATCGTCGAAGAGCTGGCGCGCGATCGTGGCGAGGATGTCGCGGTGACCGCCGCCAACAGCACGGCCGCAGCGCGTGCGTTCTTCCGCTTGCCGGCGCCTGCTAGCACCACAAGCGGCTAACAGCATGGCGCAATCGTGGACACCATGGCGTACTGGTACCGCAGTGCGTGCGTGCCGCATGCCGCACCGAGCCGGCCGTACCTGCCGGCGGTGAGCGCAGTGCTTTTACGCGCGGATCTACGTTGATCAGGCCGCGTGGCATTACGCCGCCAGCAATTCCCACCCCTGCGCATCGCGCAGCCGCAGGCCGGGTGCTGGCGCGTCCACGCTGATGCGCAGGCCGTCGGCCCAAGGCAGTTGCCGTTGTTGCGGGAACCACCGCCGGCGCTGGTCGACCACGATCAACAGGCCGTGGTCATCGCCCAAGGCCACAAAGCCCTCCAGCGGCGGGGCGAAGGGGTGCAGGCTGAAATGATGTGCCAGGCTGCGTGTCACCACCTCGACATTGTTGCTAGGCAAGCCGATTTCGCTCAGGCACAGCAGTTCTTCGCCACGGAACTGGCCTTCACCGGCCGCTGCATCCTGCAAGGCATTGCGCGCGATCAACTCCAGCACTGCGCCATCGGGCCCGGCGAAATACACCGAATGCGACTGCCACGCGCCGTCCAGGGCGAAGTGCTTGCGACCGTGTGGATCGCTCAGCAAGGTGGCGCGTGCGCCAATCCACTGCGCAGCGGCCTGGAAACGCGACGGAGCCACGTTGAAGGCCATATGCACGCTGCCCACCGGGCGCTGCGCCTGCACGCACTCCAGTGCGCTCCAGCCGATGCGCACCGCATTGCCGTGTACGAGCAACTGCAGCACATCGCGGTAGAAGCGCAGGGTCAGGTCGGGGTCCAGGCAGGGCAGTAAGAGATGACGCAGATGCATGGCGGCAATGTCGTTGGAAACCCGGCATTGAACGACCTCAAGCGCAGTTGAGGTCAAGCCGATGCTGCAAGTTGCTTGCATCACAGCGCGTCAGCATCAGCAGGTACGAGTACTGCAGAGAACCGCAGCATGCGATAGAGCGCTGGCAACGCGTTGCCAGCGTTCCTCAGGTGCCTGCGGATGTCGCGCTCGGAACCGCCGTGAACGAGCGGCAGCTGCCGATCCGAGCATTGGCCGCCCAGCGTTGCTCATCCGCAGGCGACCCTGCTCAGATCAACTTTGCCAGCGCCCACAAATGCCGCACCAACGGTGTGGTCTCCAATCCACCCGGCGCGGCGGCCAGGGCCAGTCGCGCCAGCGGCATATGGCCTTCGATATCCAGATAGCGCACGCCGGGCCGCTGCAGCTGTGCGGTGGAGGCGGGCACCACCGAAACACCCAGCTCGGCGGCCACCAGATTGATGATGGACGACATCTGCGGCGCCTCCTGGGTGATGCGCAAGGTCACGCCGGAGTCGCGGCAGGCGGCGAGGATTTCGTCGTACAGGCTCGAGCCGAAACTGCGCGGAAACAGGATGAAGGGTTCGCCGGCCAGCGCCGCCAACGGCGCGCTGTTGCGCGTGGCCAGAGGGTGCGCGGCCGGCACGGCGATCTTCATCGGCTCATCGGCAAAGCGCAGCAACTGCAAATCCGCTGGTGTGCTCAGCCCATAGCGCACAAACGCTGCATCCAGACGGCCATCGGCCAGCCCGACCAGCAGGCTGGCGGTATTGGTCTCTTCCAGCAGCAATTCGACCTGCGGCCATTTGCGGCGGAAGTCGCGAATCAGGCGCGGCACCACCGGGCTGAAAGCAGCAGAGGCAGTGAAGCCCAGGCGCAACCGTCCGGATTCGCCGCGCGCCACCCGGCGTGCGGTTTCGGCGGCGCGTTCCACATCGGCAAGCACGCGGCGCACCTCACCCAAAAACGCCTCGCCAGCCGCAGTGAGCTCGGCGCCGCTGTGGGGGTTCTAAGCCGGAACC
>NZ_JAGHWU010000055.1:0-66526 GCF_017746145.1 Xanthomonas sp. D-99
GTTGTTCAGACCTTCCCTAAGTTGCTGATCAGCGTTCAAGGTGGGTCAGTTTGAAGTTGTTGTTGACACTGTTGGACCTCGCGCTCATCGACCACACCCTTGACCCCACCGTAGTGGTCTACATGGGAATGGGAGTAGATCACCGCTTTTACCGGCAGCCGACCTACGTTTGCTCGATAAAGATCCAGCGCCGCCTTGGCCGTTTCCTTGGATACCAAGGGGTCGATAACGACCAGCCCAGTAGCGGTCTCGATGATGGTCATGTTCGACAGGTCCAGGCCACGCACCTGGTACACATGCTCTGTCACCTTGAAGAGCCCCGCGATGCGGTTCAGGCGCTCCTGCCGCCACAGGCTAGGGTTGACGGTATCGGGTGATGTTTCGTCCTGCAGGAATGCGTAGGAACGCATATCCCAGATGACTTGTCCCTTCTCACCGCGAATGATGCCGTCGAACGGGGCGATCAATCCGCGCCTTGCCAAATCGAAGTCTGCGCGATCGCTGAAATCGAGCTGGGAGAGAACGCGGCGATTCACCTCCTGAGTAGCTGTACTCGCGCTGCCCGGCATGGTGCGATGCGCAGTGCCAGTGCTGGAAGCGACTGCAACGCCGGAGGCGACTACCAGGGAAAGCGTCAGGATGCCCGAAAGACACCCGCGAACCGGGTGCACAATATCGTTCATTTTTGCGGCCTTTCGACTAACGGTGATCGAGCGGAGAGCGTTCGATGTAAGCAACGACCGTGATGAGAGCTGCTGCTACAGCAGTTCGACTGGCGCCAGAGTGAAGCTCGGGGGCTGGAACAATTATTCATCAACCCAACGTGACGCTTGTGTCAGCGAAGAAGGCTGCGCTTTTGCGCGCGATCGGCACCCGTGATTGATGCCTGGTCAAGTGAGCGCGGTTGCGCCGTCGTTGATGAGACAGATATCGCCGGCCACAGACAGATCGGAAATCCTTATTCCCCAGATCTTCCGACGCTACGCTCACGTTCTGCTGGTTGCCGGACCTTACATGGCTGCAATGCAGGTCAGATAGATGATCGTGCGCTGGTCCATGCCAACATTGAAACTGAGGTCGCAGAACCAGCACAGCGACGGCGACAGACGCGTACATCCATCACAGAGCGCGTTTCGATTTGAGTTGGCGCGCCACCCGAGGGATCGAAATACTCATTCGATCTTCGAGCAGCGCGTTTGGATCGATAAATTTACGCACGGACGATCCGTGTGCAACGTTCTCTCGGTCACGCAATTGGCTGAAGAGTCCGGCATTATGATCAGCGTGTTTGCCACACCGCGCGCCGCCGTACGATGGAACTGCCACCCGGATATACGGTGGCGATCACTCTTCGTATCAGCGCAGCCATACAGCCGAGGATAGGTGTGGGGAACATTGCCCCTTCGCCAGCGAGTCTCTTCGCTGGGAAGCATCTTCCGTTGACCAATGGACGACCTTTCGGTCGTTGTCCCAACGGATTGGGAGCTGCCT
The DNA here is from genome assembly GCF_017746145.1 of Xanthomonas sp. D-99. NCBI lineage: Bacteria > Pseudomonadati > Pseudomonadota > Gammaproteobacteria > Lysobacterales > Lysobacteraceae > Xanthomonas > Xanthomonas sp. D-99. The sequence goes on from NZ_JAGHWU010000055.1 coordinate 1,492, forward strand.
CGGCGGGTCCACGCAAGTTGCGTCGCTCGCCTGCCTGCAAGGACAACGTACGTTGGCATTCCTAGACTCTCTGGACGAGTTGCAATCATGGTTTTTACGGAATTGTTGTGCTCGCTTGCCGGGCAAGGGAATGAGGCGCCCGAAGGTGCTCAAGGCACCTACCTACGGCAACTAAAGTAAGGAGCCGGGCCTCTATGCACGCGATTGATGCAGTTCTTCAACATGAAGCGAGGGACCGATTACCGTTCGCCGTTCGGAAAATCTTCAGCAGATGTGTTGCATCGCAGCAATATAGGTGTATGCTGCAACGCAACAAACGGTCACGGCTTTCCCCAAGGGGTTCGCAATGTCGGCGCAGTTCGAAAACAGTTTCACCAGCCAGTTCGCTTCTGCCGCAGCACGTGCCAACCAGTTGGCATTGGAGACGCTGGAACGCAACGTCAACGCGACCAGCAGCTTCTTCGGCGAATTCGCGCAGGCGCGCGATCTGGGCGCGTATCAGACGCTTTGGCCGAAAGGCCTGCAGGTAGCGCGAGATAACCTGGAACGCCTGGCCTCGGTCAATCAGGAAGTGGTCGGGCTGGGGTTGAAGATGTCCAGCGAGCTTGGGCAGTTCGCCAAGCAGCAGTTCGAAAACGGCAGCGATCAGGCCGGCGCATCAGGCAAGACCCGGCGTAAGTAAGCGCCAATAAAATTCAGCGTCTTTGCATGGGTCCCTCCCCCCGTGCAATCCGGCCCGACAGATCCCTCCCTCTGTCGGGCTTTTTTATTGCCTGCGCAAGCACGCCGTGCCAGCTAGCGCGGCAACTGCAGCCCTTGCGCCTGGGCGGCAGCCTCGGCGCCCGGGCGCCACGGGATCCGGCCCCAGTACGGCGTCGCCAGGCGCTGGCGCAGCATGCCGATGTTCTCTTCGATGCGCTCCATCTTCGGATCCACTTCATTGGCGATCCAACCGATGCACTGCCGTCCATCGGCAGCAATGGCAGCAGCAGTGAGGCGCGCGTGGTTGATGCAGCCCAGCCGCACGCCGACCACCAGCACCACCGGCAGCTGCAAGGCGCGCACCAGATCGGCTTGATCCAGCGTCGCACTCAGCGGCGCGGCCCATCCACCCACGCCCTCCACCACCACCACCTCGGCCTGCGTGCGCAATTGCGCGAACGCGTGTGCGATGGGCGCCAGCGCCAGCGTCACGCCGACCTCAGCTGCTGCCAGCTCCGGTGCCAGCGGCGCCGGCAAGGCGTAGGGATTGAGCACGGCGTAATCCGGCTGAGGATCGCTGGCCGCCTGCAGCGCGAGCGCGTCTTCGTTGCGCCAGCCGTGGGGCGTGTGCTCGCAGCCGCTGGCCACCGGCTTCATGCCGACGGCGCTGTGGCCGCGCGCGCGCAACGCGTGCAGCAGCGCGGTGCTGCCCATGGTCTTGCCGATGCCGGTATCGGTGCCGGTGACATAAAAAGCCGGATGCTGCATACGCCTGATCCTGCGGCCGCGCCGCCATTGCCGTAAGGGCGCGCAGCATAACGTGCGCACCGGATCCATGGCTGAGGCCGGTTGTTTCTCGTTTGCCTGCGGGAGCACGCTGCCTACGTGCGCGGCCCTGGCTGCCTTGGTGGGAGCAGGTGCCGATGTCCGCGGTCGGGCACGCGAGATAAGAGCGCGGTGTCGAACATGCGTGCCGCTTCCGGCGAATTCTGCATGTTGTGATGCCAGCAGGTCGGAGCGCCCTGCCGATGGCAGCTCGCGCGCGTTCCCTGCCCGGTCGCAACCACGCTGCAAGACGGCCACTGCTAAACTTTGCCGATGTTCACCACCTCTTCGCTGACCGGCAGCAAGCCGGAACAATATGCCCAGCTCACCGCCCAGGCCCAGGCACTGGTGCACGGCGAGCCGGACCGGATCGCCAATGCCGCCAATCTGGCCGCGCTGATCTTCCATTCGTTGCCGTCGCTCAACTGGGCCGGCTTCTACTTCTACGACGGCCGCGAGCTGGTGGTGGGGCCGTTCCAGGGCCTGCCGGCATGCGTGCGCATTCCGCTGGACAAGGGCGTGTGCGGTGCGGCTGCCAGTACCCGGCAGAGCCAGCGCATTGCCGATGTGGACGCGTTCCCTGGGCATATTGCCTGCGATTCGGCATCGCGCTCGGAGCTGGTGATTCCACTGGTCAAGGGCGATGCGCTGATCGGCGTGCTGGACCTGGACAGCCCGGAGCTGGACCGCTTCGATGCCGACGACCAACGTGGCCTGGAAGCCATTGCGCAACTCTTCGTAGACGCGCTGGCGTGACCACCGAGCGGATGCGCAACATCGGCCCGAAGAGCGCGGCGTGGCTGCGCCAGGTCGGACTGCGCACGCAGCAGGACCTGCAAGCGGTCGGTGCGGTGGGCGCATTCGTCAAGGTGCGCCGCGCGGGCTTTAAGCCCAGCCTCAATCTGCTGTATTCGCTGGAAGGCGCGTTGGCCGATTGCCATTGGCAGGACGTGCCCGAAGCGCGACGCCATGCCTTGCTGGCCGAATACGAAGCGGCCAGCGCGCTGCTGCCGGTGCGCGGCCGCGCCATCGGCGGACCCGTGGAAACCGTGCATTACGCGCGTGCCGACGACAACGACATGCACGGCGATGCGGACACTGCGGACGATGACGCCGCGGAGACGACACACGACGACTGAGCGCGCGGCGTGCGGCACCGTCCATGCGGCGCATGGCGTCAACGCGCGGCGGCGTCCCGCAGCGTGGGTGCGAGCGAGGCACCCAGCGTCTGTCCGTGTGTAAGACCGGGAAGCGGCCGATAGTCGGCCTTGATGCCCGGTAGCGAGGACAGCAGCGCGACGAGCTTGGGGGCTGCGTGCGGATCTGCGCGCGGCCTTCCGGGCCGCTCGGTTGGCGTGGCGCGTGCCGCTGGGTTGCGTGTGGCAGGTTCGCCCTCGCCTGCCATCACCGTCACGCTCCGCGATACCTGCGGCGTGTGTGCGTCTGTCGATTTCGCAGCATCCACCACGCGGTGCGCCTGATCGACGATGAAGCCATCGCCCCACCACAGCGACGGATCCAACGCGACGTAGTGTTGAAACAGCTGCGGCTGCGTCAGCAGCACGTGCAACACGAACAGCCCGCCGTACGAGTGACCCCACACGGTCTGCCGGCGAGTGTCCACCGCAACGCGCGCCTCCACCTGCGGGCGAATGCGCGTCGCGATCAGTTGCGCGAACGCGGCCGCGCCGCCGGTGCGACGTTGCGGATTCAACGGATCGGTCTCCACGCGGCCGTCGCCGTAACGCGCGGGCGTGTAATCCAGGCTGCGGCCGATCGCATCGATGCGTAGCGCGCTGTCATCGGCAATGAACACCAATACCGGTGCATCGCCGTGCGTGGACAGGCTGTCGAGCAGATGCGCGTCCAGCTCCATCAATGCCGCGTTGCCATCCAGCAGATACACCACCGGATAACCGGCCGTCGGCGGTGGCGTTTTTGGCACGGCGATCCGTACGCGATACCGCCGTTGTCCGTCGGCAGCCGTCAGTCGCAGCGCGCTGAACACATAGGACGCGCTGGCACGGTCGGCAACGGTACTGCCGATCGTGCGAGACAGATCCGGCTGCGCGAGTGCCGGTGTGGCACACACGAGCGATAGCGACATGCAAATGCAAACGGTCCACCGACAGCGATGCATCGAAGCTCTCCTCATGCGCACCGCCCGCCCGGCAGCGGCAGTGTTGTGGTGGCCAACCTCAGAAACCAAAGCGCAACGTCGCCCAGTACGCGCGCCCCGGTTCGTTATAGGTGGCCGCGCCTGCTGCACCACCGGTGTTGTTGGTGCCTTCGCGAAACAGCCGGGTGTCGAACAGGTTGTCCACGCCCACGCCAAGGCTGACCGTGCGGGTGACGCGGTAGCGCGCACTGATGCTCCATACATCGTAGGGCTCGCGCGTGTCGGGGGCGATGGCGCCGCCGCTGGTGCTCGACTGCGTGGCCGATTCCTGCTTGCCGTAGAACGTGCCGGCGAGCAGCAGCGACAACGCTTGCGTCGGTTGCCAATCCAGCGTGGTGTTGACCGTGTATTCCGGGATCACCGACAGTGGCTGACCGGTCGCGGTGTTCTTGTTCTCGATCATGTAGGTGATGTTGCTATTCCACTTCAACACGCGGCCCTGCTCACCCAACAACGGCAGGGTGAGATTGCCTTCCACGCCCTGCACGATCGCCTCCGATGCATTGGCCCACTGAAAGACCTGCCCGCGTCCATCGGCGGTGGTGCCGACCGGCACCAGGCCGGCGACGATCTTGTCGTCGTACGCGTTATGGAAGTAAGTCAGCGAGGCATGGTGGCCGCTCTGCGGTGCCCACTCGATGCCGATCTCCTTGTTGATGCTGGTTTCCGGATCAAGGGTGTCGTTGCCCTGGATATAGCAGCCCGAGCCGAGGTTGGGGAACAGCACCGGGCAGCCATTGCCGCGCGTGTAATACAGATAATTGGTGTTGGATTGATACAGGTTGGGCGCCTTGAAGGCGCGCGCGATGCCGCCCTTGAGCAACCAGTCTTCGCTGAGCCTGTACTGCACGTTGAGACTGGGGCTGAGGTTGTTGCCGAACTGACTGTGGTGATCCAGGCGTACGCCTGGCGTCAGCGTCAGCCGCTCGCTGGCGTAGATGTTGTCTTCCAGATACACGGCACTGAGCGAGGCTTGGCTGCGTGGACTGCGCGTGCCTGCATCCAGACCGGGGAAGCCGCCACCGGCGGTCACCGTCTGCGACATCGAATACGCATCGTTGAGACGGCTCTGGCGGCGCTCGAAACCGAATGTCAGCACCTGTTCGGCCCATGCCTGCAGTGGCAGGTTGAACTCTCCGTCGATGTTGAGGTTATCGAGCGTGGCGGTGGAATCGAGCAGGTCGGCGGCGATGGACCCTTCCGGGCCACCGGCCAGGCCTTCGTTGAGGCGGGTGTTGTCGGTGCCTTCGTAGGCGGCGGTGAGGCGCGAGGTGCCCAGCGCCCAGGTGCCGCGATGGGTGAGCGAGAACGTGCGGCGCAGCATCGTGTTGGTTTCGCTGCCGAACAAGGCAGTGAGATCGGCGCCGGCCAGACCATCGGCGCTGACCGCGCGATCGCCCGCGTAGAGATTGCCCTGGCGGCTGAAGCCGGCATCGAGTTCGATCACCTGCCCTTCCATCGGATCCCAGCGCAACAGGCCATTGATGTCCTTGTTGCGCACGCCCTCGCGCCCGGCCGGCGGCACTGCAGTGGAGTTACTCGCAAAGCGGCGATTGAGCTCCAGCGAATCCGGATCGGTCTTGTTGAGATTGCCGTACAGACGGAACGAAAACGTGTCCGACAGCGGGCCACTGAACTGGAATCCGGTGCGTTGACCGCCGCCTTCGGCGCTGTGCTGCGGCACCAGACCGAACACCGTCATCGCACCGGCCAGATCGCCGGTGGGTTTCTTGGTGATGATGTTGACCACGCCACCGGAGGCGCCCGAGCCATACCGCGCTGCCGCCGGGCCGCGCAGCACCTCGATGCGCTCCACCGCATCGGCCGGCACCCAGTTGGTGTCGCCGCGTGTATTGCGCTCGCCACTACGCCCCATGCGCACCGCATCGCGCGATCCCACCGGCTTGCCATCGACCAGAATCAGCGTGTTTTCCGGCCCCATGCCGCGCAGATCGATCTGGCGGTTATTGCCGTACTGCCCGGAGGCACTGTTGCCGGTGAGATTGACGCCCGGCATGCTGCGCAGCAGCTGCGAAAGATCGTTGACCGGCGGGCGCCGTTCGATATCTTCGGCGGTGATGACCGATGTACCCAGCGCCTGGCGCGCAATCTGCGCTGCAGTGACGTGCACGGTGTCCAGCGATTGCGGATCGGCGACAGTGTCTTCGGCGGAGGCGCTGAAGATGCAGCTGCCGCAACCCACCGCAACAGCCAGCACCAGCTGACGATGGGACAGGATGGGACAACGTGCAGGCACAGGCATCCATGGCCGGCGTGATGCGGACATTTTCAAACCTCTCGACAGGAGATAGACCTCTGGCGACGGCTTGAGGTGAGACGGTGGGGGTGCTGCGTGCAGCAGGCGCACGATGGGTGTGCGAGGCAGTGCCGCAGTCAAGATTGTCCAGGCATTCTACACAGATGCGATTCATTCTCAAATCGAATTGTGGTGATGGCGCAGCTGCATGCCGGCAGTGCAGTACTGCGGCAGCTCATACAGTCACGTCCGGCGCACGCATCGCGGGCATCTGCATCAACGGCGTATAGACGCGACGGTCGCGCAACTGGTGTCGATCGAAAGCGCCGAACGCCGTGACGCAGAGCGGTGTTGCAGGCTACGCGTTGATAAAGGCGGTGTCTGCAACACACGCCAATCGCGCAGCGCGCCTTACCTCAACGCAAGCAGCTCGCGCATGTCGTCGATGATGGCCACGGCACCGGCGGTCTGTACATCGAAGCCACGCAGATAGCCGTAACGCACCATTGCCAACGGCATGCCGGCGGCATTCGCGGCTGCGGCATCGGTGGCCGAATCGCCGGCCATCAAACACTGTTGCGGGCTACGCTGAAAATGGTTGGCAAGCTGCAGCAGCGGCGCCGGGTCGGGCTTGCGCTGCGGCAACGAATCGCCACCGAGCACACGGCTGAAGTGCCTGGCGATGCCCAGATGCTCCAGCAACGGCGCGATAAAACGCGCAGGTTTGTTGGTGCACAAGGCCAGCGTGACGCCCGCATCGCGCAAGCCCGTCAGCGCCTCGGCAACGCCGGGATACAACTGCGGGTCGTGCAGCAGGCTCGCCTCGTAATGGCGCATCATCACCGGCATCGCCGCATCGGCATCGCAGGTGCTGCCGGCTTCGCGCAGTGCGATGGCAAGCAGGACATGCACACCTTCGCCGATCCAGCCGCGGATCGTTTCTTCGCTGAACTGCTGTAGCCCCAGCTCCTGCAAGGCGCCGTTGAGAGCCTCGGCAATATTGGGTGCGCTGTCCACCAGCGTGCCATCCAGATCGAAGATCACCAGCGAATACGGAAACATTCGGACGGCCTCGTGTGTGGGAGAGGCGCAGTGTACGCAGTGCAGGATTCAGCGCGCGTCACTGCGAAGCGCTGGGGGTTGCTCGCCGCCTGCGTCAGATGCAGCCATCGCCGCATGCGGCATGCAATGCAGCACGGACCGCTCACTCCAACGGCGGCATCTGGCCGAACAACTGCCCCTGCACCGCGCCATCCTCGACATCGCTGAAACCGCTCAAGCCCACACCGACCAGGCGATAGCGCGTCTGCGCGGGCAGCTCCACGCGGCGGGTCAATGCCAGGGCGATCTGCGCCAGCGCCTCCTGCGAGGTAGGCGGCTGCTCGGGCGTGTAGGAGCGCGTCAGGATGCGAAAATTCGAGGTCTTCAATTTCAGCACGACGGTACGGCCGATGCGTTCGGTGCGGCGCGTGGCCAGCCAGGTTTTTTCGGCCAGGCGCAGGATGTGCGGGTCCAACGCATCAAGCGCCAGATCTTCGCTGAAGGTGTCTTCCGAGGACACCGATTGCACTTCCTGATCCGGCTCGACCGGGCGCTCGTCGATGCCGCGCGCGCGGCGATACAGACTCTGACCGAAACTGCCGAAATGCGCCTGCAGTTCTTCCAATGGCCGCTGGCGCAGATCGGCCACGGTGACGATGCCCAGCGCCGCCAACTTGCCATCCATCACCTTGCCCACGCCGGGAATGCGATTGACCTTGAGCGGCAGCAGAAATGCATCCACGCGGCTGGGCGCGATCACGAACTGGCCATCGGGCTTTCGCCAATCCGACGCAATCTTGGCCAGGAACTTGTTCGGCGCGATGCCGGCCGATGCCGTGAGCTGGGTTTCTTCGCGGATCTGCGTGCGGATCGACTGCGCGACCTCGGTGGCCAGCTGCATGCCGGTTTTGGCTTGCGTGACGTCCAGATATGCCTCGTCCAGCGACAACGGCTCCACCAAGTCGGTATGACGATGGAAAATCTCGCGCACTTGCCGCGACACCGCCTTGTAGCGCGCAAAATCCGGCGGCACGAAGATCGCATCCGGGCACAGGCGTTCGGCACGCACGGCCGGCATTGCCGAGCGAATGCCGAAGGTCCGCGCTTCGTAGGAGGCCGCGCACACCACCGAACGCGCACCGCGCCAGGCCACCACCACCGGCTTGCCACGCAGGCTAGGGTCGTCACGCTGCTCCACGGACGCATAGAACGCATCCATGTCCACGTGCACGATCTTGCGCATCAAGCGGATTTCTCTGTCGCAGGTCTGCGCCCATGATAAGCCAGCGTCGTCTCACATCTTGCGTCGAGAGACATCGCCGCGCATTCGTAAAGCGAGCACGAGCGCGCACCGAACACCAACGGTCGCGCATCCGACGACAGCGCGTGCAAGGCCGACGACGCAGGCCCGCACGCACGCGTCGACCGCAGGCCCGAGCGCTGTGATGTGGCATGAAGCAGCGTATCTGCGCACTGCGCAGTCAGCGGAAAACAGCACGCATGCGTACGGATAAAACGTTTGATTGAACCGCGCGACCTCATGCACCCTTCCCGGCCTCGCCTTTCGCTCCTTGCAGGAAACGTTCGTCATGACTCGTCAAAGTACGTACTCGCGCGACCAATTGCTGGCCAGCGCGCGTGGGGAATTGTTTGCGCCCGACAGTGGCCGTCTGCCCAATGATCCGATGCTGATGTTCGACCGCATCACCGAGATCAGCGACACCGGCGGCGCACATGGCAAGGGCGTGATTCGTGCCGAACTGGATATCCGCCCGGACCTATGGTTCTTCGGCTGCCACTTCATCGGCGACCCGGTGATGCCAGGCTGCCTGGGCCTGGATGCGATGTGGCAGCTCACCGGCTTTTTCCTCACCTGGATCGGCGCGCCGGGCCGTGGCCGCGCATTGGGCTGCGGCGAGGTCAAGTTCACCGGCCAGGTGCTGCCCAGCGCCAGGCTGGTGCGCTACGAGATCGATGTCAGCCGCGTCATCAACCGCAAGCTGGTGATGGCGCAGACCGATGCACGCATGCTGGTAGATGGGCGCGAGATATACACCGCCAAGGATCTCCGTGTGGGCATGTTCACTTCAACGGAGAATTTCTGATGCGTCGCGTCGTCATTACCGGAATGGGCATCACCTCATGCCTGGGCAACGATCTGGACACCGTCTCCAGCGCACTGCGCGAGAGCCGCTCTGGCATCACCGCGCTGCCCGATCACGCCGAGGCAGGCCTGCGTAGCCAGGTCGGCGGTGCGGTGGCGCTGGATCTGGACAGCCTGATCGACCGTAAGCTCAAGCGCTTCATGGGCGATGCCTCGGCTTACGCATACCTGGCAATGCGCGATGCGATCGCCGATGCGGGCCTGGATGCCGAGCAGGTCAGCGGCCTGCGTACCGGCGTGATTGCCGGCTCCGGTGGCGGCTCCAGCCAATGGCAGGTGGAAACCGCCGATCTGCTGCGCAACCGTGGCGTGCGCAAGGTGGGCCCATACATGGTGCCGCGCACGATGTGTTCGTCGGTGTCCGCATCGCTGGCCACTGCGTTCAAAATACGCGGACTGAGCTACTCGCTGTCGGCCGCGTGCGCGACGTCTGCGCATTGCATCGGTGCGGCGGCAGATCTGATCCGGCATGGCGCACAGGACGTGATGTTCGCCGGTGGCGGCGAAGAACTGCACTGGACGATGAGCGTGATGTTCGATGCGATGGGCGCGCTGTCCACCGGTTTCAACGATCGCCCCGCCGTGGCCTCGCGCCCGTACGATGCGCAGCGCGATGGCTTCGTCATCGGCAGCGGCGGCGGCATGCTGGTGCTGGAAGACTACGATCACGCCATCGCACGCGGCGCACGCATCCATGCCGAACTGCTCGGCTATGGCGTGACCTCCGACGGTGCCGATATGGTCGCGCCCAGCGGCGAAGGCGCCGTGCGCTGCATGCACATGGCCATGCAGGGGCTGCAGCGTCCCATCGATTACCTCAACACGCATGGCACGTCCACGCCGCTGGGCGATGTCACCGAACTGGGCGCGGTGCGCGAGGTATTCGGCGACAACGTGCCGCCGCTGTCTTCGACCAAGGGGCTCTCCGGGCACTCGCTGGGTGCGGCCAGCGTGCACGAGGCGATCTACAGCCTGCTGATGCTGCGCGATGGCTTCATGGCCGGCTCGGCGCATATCGACGAACTCGATCCGCGCGCCGAAGGCTTTCCAATCTTGCGGCAGACGCAGGACGCGACCTTGAACACGGTGATGTCCAACAGTTTCGGCTTTGGTGGCACCAACGCGACACTGGTCTTCGGACGCACCTAAACCATCTGCCCGCATCGGTGCCAGCCAAGCCGATGCAGGCATTCACATGATTTCGTCTGTCGCGCTGCAGCGCCTACGTAAACCGCTGATCAAGAGCCCTGTCCGAGGCTGCTGGGCCGACTGCGGTCATCAGACGACGCTGCGGCTGCAGAGGGGGTTTCATGCGGACGCGCCATCCAGGCCGATCCGAACGCGGCAGCCGCGCCGATGCCCCAGACCACGGATGAAGCGGTGCTAAGTTTCACCGCCGTGAGCGGCGCGTCCTGCTGAGCGGCCGTAGTGGCGGCAGCGGCAAGCCCGGCAGCGGCGATGTTTGCTGCACCGCTGACGCCTTGCAGCACCCGGCTTGGGAGAACGGTGGCGGTATCGCTGGCAGCACGCACTAGGTTGGCCCCACCGTTCAATGCCCAGGCCGCCGCCGATGCATACGTCACACGGGTGCTGTCGTTTCCGTTCAGCGAAGGAGCCAGCGCACTGAGTACGCCAGCGGCAGCGCCTACCAGATTGGCGCTTGAAACCAATGCATTGGCGGGCACGTTGCCGGCCTGGTTGATGACCGCGCCACCAGCCCACAGGGCACCACTGACAATACTGGTGAGCTCGGCTGGCCGCTGCTGCGACGCAGACAGTTGTGCAGCGGCCACCGAGAGCCCCGACGCCGCTGCGTCCACTAACGGGCCGCCGTATGCGCCCACCTGCTGCAATAAGCCCGGCGCATCGGCATGCAAGGGCTCTGCAGAAACGTCGGTATTGGCCCGAATCGCCGCACGGGATGGTGCCCGTCCAAGCGAAGACAACGCATATTCGCCGGAGGGTGTGGCGGGTACCGAGGCAGCCTGACTTTCGATACCCGCTTCCACATCAATGCCGGTCGCCGCATGCGATGTCATGGATGACACGTTGCCAATCACCATTTTTGACTCCTGGCCGCGTTGGACACGATCGGACTCTAGCAAGTGCCTAAATAAAAAAACTGCACTCCAGTAGGAAGGAAGCATAAATTTCGCATAACGCTTGCGTGGACTGCACCGTCCACCAATGCAATGCAGACGCCGATTGGCCGCACAGGCGTCTCAGCCCGCCATGCCGTTATGCCGTAGCAGCGCATCGATGGTCGGGGCCCGACCGCGGAAGGCGCGGAAGTTCTCTGCCGCCGGACGACTGCCGCCACGCGCAAGCACCTCGGCGCGGAACCGTGCACCGGTCTGCTCCAGTTGGTCTGGCGCTTCCTCGAATGCGGCATAGGCATCGGCGCTGAGCACTTCGGCCCATTTATAGCTGTAATAGCCGGCCGCATAGCCGCCGGCAAAAATATGGCTGAACTGATGCGGGAAGCGATTCCATGCCGGCGGCCGATTGACCGCCACTTCGTCGCGCACGCGCTCGATCAATTGCAGCACGCTGTCCTGTGCCGGATCGTAGGTGCCGTGCAGCTGCATGTCGAATAAGGCGAATTCCAGCTGGCGCACGGTGAACATGCCGCTCTGGAAATTACGCGCCGCCAGCAGGCGATCGAACAGATTACGCGGCAACGGCTCGCCGGTCTGCACGTGCGCGGTCATCGCCTGCACGCGCGCCCACTCCCAGCAGAAGTTTTCCATGAACTGGCTGGGCAGCTCCACCGCGTCCCATTCCACACCGTTGATGCCGGCCACACCCAGCTCGCCAATGCGGGTGAGCAACTGATGCAGGCCGTGGCCCATTTCATGGAACAGCGTGGTGACTTCGCCGTGGCGAAAGGTGGCCGGCGCATCGCCGCTGCCGCGCCCGAAGTTGCACACCAGATACACCAGCGGCGTCTGCACGCCGTTGGCGGTGTTGCGGCGGTTGCGGCAATCGTCCATCCACGCGCCGCCACGTTTGCCTTCGCGCGCGTACAGGTCCAGATAGAACTGGCCGACCAGGGTGCCGTGCGCATCTTCCAACCGGTAAAACCGCACATCCGGGTGCCAGACCGGCGCGCTGTCGGGTTTGACGGTGAGCCCATACAGGCTGTGGATCACATCGAACAGGCCGGCCAGCACCTTCGGCTCGGTGAAGTACTGCTTCACCTCCTGCTCGGAAAAGCTGTAACGCGCCTGCTTGAGTTTTTCCGAAGCGTAGGCCAGGTCCCAGGCCTGCAGTTCGTCCAAACCCAACTCCTCGCGCGCAAAGGCTTCCAGTTCGGCGCGGTCGCGCTGCGCATGCGGCTTGGCGCGCGCAGCCAGATCGCGCAGGAAGCCCATCACCTCGCCGGGGCTCTGCGCCATTTTGGTAGCAACCGAATAGTCGGCGTAACTGGCAAAGCCGAGCAACTGTGCCAACTCGGCACGCAGGGCCAGGATGCGATCGATGTTGGCGCTGTTGTCCAGCGCGGCATCGCCGAATTCGGACGCGCGCTCGGCATTGGCGCGATACAGCCGCGCGCGCAGGTCGCGGCTGTCGGCATCGCTCTGCACCGGCAGATAGCACGGCATCTGCAAGGTGAATTTCCAGCCCGGCACGCCATCCTTTTCGGCGGCCGCGCGCGCGGCGGCAATCACTTCAGCCGGCAGTCCCGACAGCTGGGTGTGGTCTTCGGTCAGGTACGACCACGCATCGGTGGCGTCGAGCACGTTCTGCGAAAACCTGGCTGCCAACGCCGAGAGTTCTTCCTGGATCTGCGCAAACCGCGCCTTGGCGGCATCATCGAGTTCGGCACCGCCCAAGCGGAAATCGCGTAGCGCATTGTCCAGCACCTTGCGACGCGCCTCATCGAAGTGTGCAGCTTCCGGCGATTGCGCCAGTGCCTTGTATTGCGCATACAACGCCAGATTCTGCGCCAGCGCGCTGCCGAAGCGGCTCACCTTGGGCAGATTGCTGTTGTAGGCCTCGCGCAGCTCGGGCGTGTTGACCACCGCCTGCAGATGCCCCACCTGCCCCCAGGCACGCCATAGCCGCTCGGTGGCATCGTCCAGCGGCGTGACGAAGCTGTCCCAGCGCACCGGGCTGACCTGCTCGGCTGCCTTCACCGCCGCCTCGGCCTCGGCGAGCAACTGGTCGATCGCCGGGCCCACGTGGTCGGGGCGGATCGCATCGAAGGACGGCAGTCCGGACAGATCGAGCAGCGGGTTGGTCATGGAGCGCTCCGGCAATGGACTGGATGAGTAGATTCAAAGATCGGCAACCCTGGCAGGCACACCGTGGCGCGCAACCGCCAGCAGGCTGAGCACGGCGCCGAGGGCACGGTGCCCGCTCGTCCCTGACGACTGCGGACACCGATCGCACCGGCGTGGCGGTGAGCGCAGCGCCTTGATGCGCACGTCCCGGATATGGCGGTCATTCCAGCGCCGCACAAGGCAAGGCGGGTAAATCGCCGCCGTTCACGGCCAGCGCGATGGCGGCATCGCTGTCGCTGACATCGATCGCGCGCGCCTCGTACCAGGCCGGGTCGTAATAACTGTGCGCGTAACGTTCGCCGGCATCGCACAGGATGGTGACGATGGAGCCCTGCCGGCCCTCGTCGCGCATGCGCCGGGCGGCGTGCAGCACGCCGACGAAGTTGGTGCCGGTGGAGCCGCCCACCCGGCGGCCCAGCGTGGCGCTGACGTGGCGCATCGCCGCCAGGCTCAGCGCATCGGGCACCTTGATCATCACGTCCACGCAGCTGGCGATGAAGCTCGATTCCACCCGCGGGCGGCCGATGCCTTCGATGCGCGAGCCGCCGGTGATGGCCAGCTCCTTGGGGCATTGGCCGTCCACTGCGCGGCAATAGCCGTCGAAGAACACCGACACATCCGGGTCGGCGCACAGGATGCGGGTGGCATGGCGCCGATAGCGCACGTAGCGGCCCAGGGTGGCGCTGGTACCGCCGGTTCCGGGGCTGCAGACGATCCAGTCCGGGATCGGGTGCGGCTCTTCGGCCAGTTGCTTGAAGATCGATTCGGCGATGTTGTTGTTGGCGCGCCAGTCGGTGGCGCGCTCGGCGTAGGTGAACTGGTCCATGAAGTGCCCCCCGGTCTCGCGCGCGAGCTGGTGCGAGGCGCTGTCCAGATCGCAGGCGCGCTCGACCAGGTGGCAGCGGCCGCCCTGGAATTCGATCGCGGCGATCTTCTCCGGCGAGGTCGAGGCCGGCATTACCGCGATGAAGGGCACGCCAAGCAAACGCGCGAAATACGCTTCGGAGATGGCCGTGGAGCCGCTGGACGCCTCGATCACCGGCCGCCCGGCACGCAGCCAGCCATTGGTGAGCGCGTACAGGAACAGCGAGCGCGCCAGCCGGTGCTTGAGGCTGCCGGTCGGGTGGCTGGACTCGTCCTTGAAGTACAGGTCGATGCCCGGATAGCCCGGCAGTTCCATCGGAATCAGGTGGGTGTCGGCCGACCGATTGAAATCGGCTTCGATCTTCCGGATGGCGGCGGCCACCCACTGGCGCTGCGACATGGCAGGACTTGGCTGCAAAAGTAGCGGTAATTCTACCGCCGTCGCCTGCCCGCCTACGCAGCCAGCGCATCGGGCGGACAGCGGGGGCCGATGCTATGCTCGCCGCACCCGTCACTGCCCCGACTGTCCGTGCTGCATCGCCTGCTCCGCCTGCTGCTGTGCCTATGCCTGGTTGCCAACACGGCCACCGACGCCATCGCCGGCATGGCCATGCCGGCGATGGCGTCGGGCGCGATGCCCGCCGTGCCCGTGGCAGGCACTGCCGCGACCACGCAGACGGATCAGCCGGCGGCCCTGCCGTGCCATGAGGCGATGCCTCGGCCGATTGCCATGCAGGTGCACGATAAGGCCACGCATGCGCACGCGCCCGACTGCTGCAAACTGGGCAGCTGCGACTGCCTGCAGCACTGCAGCCTCGCCTTGTTGACCTTGCCTGCCGTACCCGCGGGCCTGCTCGACCGCCCGGCGTTGCCGGCCACCTTGACCGAGGGGCGCAGCAGCCCGCTGCCCGACCAACCGGTACGACCTCCCATCGCCTGAGCGCCGACGGCCCTGCCTTGGCCGTCCTCGGCCCTGCGCGTGCTTGCGCGGGATCTCTTACGTTGTGCGCTGCGCCCATCTCTTGCCGATGGAGCGCGCAGGAGTTGTCATGTCTTTCGATCCCTCGTTTTCCCACGGCTCAACCGCCAGCGGCCTGAGCCGGCGCCGCTTCGTCCAGGGCCTGGCCCTGGGCGGTATCGCCGCCAGCGGCCTGTGGCGCAACGATGCGCGCGCCGCGGCCCAGGCGAACACGCCGGTGCTGCGCGGAAGCAGCCAGTCGCTGCAGATCGGCCGCCTGCCGGTCAACTTCACCGGGCGCCTCCGCTCTGCAATCACCGTCAACCAGAGCCTGCCGGCACCCACCCTGCGCTGGCGCGAGGGCGACACGGTGAGCGTGCGCGTGCGCAACGCGCTGACCGACCAACCCACGTCGGTGCATTGGCATGGCCTGTTGCTGCCGGCCAACATGGACGGTGTGCCGGGCATGAGTTTCGACGGCATCGCGCCGGGCCAGGAGTATCACTACCGCTTTGCGCTGCGCCAGTCCGGCACCTACTGGTACCACAGCCATTCGATGTTTCAGGAGCAGTCCGGCCTGTATGGCGCCATCGTCATCGACCCGCTGACGCCGCCGCCGTACCGGCACGATCGCGAACATGTGGTGCTGCTCTCGGACTGGACCGATCTGGATCCGGCCGCCCTGTTCCGCCGGCTCAAGCAGATGCCCAGCCACGACAACTACGCACAGCGCACCGTCGGCGATTTTCTCCGCGATGCGCGCGACGACGGCCTGCGCGCCACCCTGGCCGACCGCGGCATGTGGGGGCGCATGCGCATGACCCCGACCGACCTGTCCGATGTCAACGCCAACACCTACACCTACCTGCTCAACGGCGTGGCGCCGGCCGGCAACTGGACCGGCTTGTTCAAACCCGGCGAGAAGGTGCTGCTGCGTTTCATCAATGGCTCGTCGATGACCTACTTCGACATCCGTATCCCCGGCCTGCGCATGACCGTGGTGGCCACCGACGGGCAGTACGTGCATCCTGTCAGCGTGGACGAACTGCGCATTGCCGCGGCCGAAACCTTCGACGTGATTGTCGAGCCGCTCGGCCAGGATGCATTTACGTTATTCGCGCAGGACATGGGCCGCACCGGCTTCGCCTGCGGCACGCTGGCAGTGCAGCATGGTTTGCAGGCGCCGATTCCTGCGCTGGATCCGCGCGCCATCCTGACCATGCAGGACATGGGGCATGGCGATGGCATGGATCACGCGCTGCCCGCAATGCACGGCGCGCCCGGGATGCTGGCGGCGCATGGGATGCACACCACGCACTCGCATGACGATGCCAAGGCACACGACAAGGCGCCGCACCACTCTGCCAGCGAAACCGGCAACCAGCTGATCGACATGCGCAGCAATGCCACCGCACCGCGCCTGGACGACCCCGGCGTGGGCCTGCGCGACAACGGCCGCCGCGTGCTGTGCTACGCCGATCTGCATAGCGTGTTCGACGACCCGGATGGGCGCGAACCGGGCCGTGACATCGAGCTGCATCTGACCGGGCATATGGAAAAATTCGCATGGTCCTTCGATGGCATCGCATTCGCTTCCGCGCAACCCTTGCGTCTGCAATACGGCGAGCGCCTGCGCATCGTGCTGGTCAACGACACCATGATGCAGCACCCGATCCATCTACATGGCATGTGGAGCGACCTGGAAGATGCGCACGGCAACTTCCAGGTACGCAAGCACACCATCGACATGCCGCCCGGCACCCGTCGCACCTACCGCGTGCGTGCCGATGCGCTCGGCCGCTGGGCGTATCACTGCCATCTGCTGTACCACATGGAAGCGGGCATGATGCGCGAAGTGCGGGTGGAAGCATGAGCCGCTTTTGCATGCAGGCCTGGTTCGCGGCTGCGTTCTTGGCGAGCGCATCTGCGGTTGCGCAGGAGCATCGGCACGATGCGATGGAGGAGGTACCGCAGGACATGCAGGAGCATGCGCTGCAAGTGACCGATGGCGCACATGAGACCCCTGCATCATCTCAGGCCGCACCCATGGACCACGCTCACATGTCGCACGCTGAGATGGGCACCAATGCCATGGACCATGAACCGATGAAGCATGGATCCATGGACGATGCAGCCATCCACCACCAGGCGATGGATCACGCCTGGATGGATCACTCCAAGATGCACCACGCGCCGCCGACACACGCTGCACAAGCTCCTGCATCACCCACCGAGACACGCAGTCGCCCAAGCACCCCCATCCCCCCACCCACGGCGGACGACATCGCCGCTGCATTCGCACCATTGCACACGCATACGATGCACTCGGCAGGTATCAACCATTATGTCCTGCTCGATCGGCTGGAGGCTTCCAACACTGATCGCGGTAGCGGCCAGGCCTGGGAATCACGCGCATGGATCGGCGGCGACATCGACCGGCTCTGGCTGCGCAGCGAGGGCGAACGGCACGACGGGCGCACCGAATCCGCCTCGCTGGAAGCGTTCTATGGCCATGCCATTTCGCCGTGGTGGGATGTGCTTGTCGGCGCGCGCCAGGACATCGGCGCAGGCGAACATCGCAGCTGGGCGGCCTTCGGCGTGCAAGGACTGGCGCCCTACAAGTTCGAAACCGAAGCCACGCTGTATGTGGGGAATGGCAGCCGCGCGGCGCTGCGGCTGGAAGGCGAATACGAGGTACTGCTGACCAACCGGCTGATCCTGCAGCCGCGTGCGGAGGCCGACATCGCGCTTACCGACGACGACCGCCGCGGCATTGGCAGCGGCCTGGAACAGGTCGAACTTGGCTTGCGCCTGCGCTACGAGATCACCCGCCGCTTCGCCCCGTACATCGGCTGGGTACACAGCCGCAGCTTCGGCGATAGCGCACAGCGCGCGGCGATGGACGATGCCCCTGCGCGCGACAGCCGCTTTGTTGCCGGAGTGCGCGTTTGGTTTTGAGGCAGGTGGTACCGCGGTTGGCCCTCTCCATTAACGCTCGCGCATTCCACCCGCTGCCAGTCGGCCATGACACGCCGACAACCCTGCCCTGGCTAACATCGCCCATCCGTGCAACACGCCGCACACTCACAATCCACACAAGGAGACCGCCATGCCTTTGAACGATCGGCAACACGTGCCAGGCGCCAGTGCCGCGCCCGCCGAAACGCACGGCTTCGTGTTCAACCACACCATGCTGCGCGTCAAGGATGCAACGCAGTCACTGGATTTCTACACGCGTGTCCTGGGCTTCCGCCTGCTCGACGCACGCGATTTTGCCGACGCAAGATTCAGCCTGTATTTTCTCGCGCTGCTACCCGAAGGCGCCGCCATTCCCGATGACGACGCCCAGCGTCGCCTGTGGATGGCAGGTATCCCCGGCGTGCTCGAACTCACCCATAACCATGGCACCGAAACCCAGGATGGCCCGGTCTATCACGACGGCAACAGCGAGCCGCGCGGCTTCGGCCATCTCTGTATCTCGGTGCCGGATATCCATGCCGCCTGCGCACGTTTCGACAGCCTCAACGTGCCATACCAAAAACGCCTGGAAGACGGCCGCATGAAGCACCTGGCCTTCATCAAGGACCCGGATGGTTACTGGGTGGAGATCATTTCCAATACGCCGTTGGCGTAAGTCCAACGCTCAGCGGCAAGCTGGCGCGTCAGCGGGGACGGGAATGGCAACCAGCGGATGCCCAGGCCGAACGCGACGCGTCCCTTGCTTCGAAGCCCCGCCCCGCAACCACGCGCGGTAACTGCCAGGGCCGGTGCAACGACTGGACACAACGGCGGGCTGGAGTAGACTTTCGCCGCCCTCCGCAATGGATGCACCCAATGCTCGTCAGGAAGATTTCACTGGTCCTTGCGTTAGCAACGATCGCCGCCTGCACACAGGCGACACCGGACGCCACCGCTCCGAAGACGGCCGCAGCTGCGGCCGGCACTCCTACAAACCCGTCAGAAAAGGATGCATCTCCCATGCAGGACGCAACCCAGGGATCGACCCAGCAACTGCAGCCGCCGCGGGCCGACAGCGTGCTGTATTTCATCAGCAACGTGGACGGCGATGGCGCAACCTCGTACGAGGTCGCCAATGGCAGCTGGATTCATTATTGGTACGGCTTTCAGTTCGAACTCGGTGGTACGCGGTATTACACCGGCTTCGCCTGGGAAACGCCCGAGCGCTTCGGCGCAGAAAGCCAAGACCACTCTCCTGCGCCCGGCACCAAGGTGACGCTGGCCCATGCCACCTTCGTGACCAGCGAACCGGGGAGCAAAACGCCGTGGAAGCTGCTTGGCGCAGAGCCCTACATCGGCGAATTCGGCGGCATGGAACAGGGCAACACCGTCGACACCACGCGTCAACCACAGACCTTTGTCACCGACGACAGCAGGCTGGTGCTGGCCGTGCCGACGTGGAGCCTGCAGTCGGGTGTGCGCATCCTTTCCTACGACGCACTCGTGTTCAACCCGAAAGAAACCGATAACGTCAACGACAAGCATTGGACCTATATCGGCAACATTCCCGCGGGTGAGGACAACAGCGCCAACTGTGGCGAAGATGCGCCCGGGAAGATTGCCTGCGTCAAGAACAGCAGCACGCTTGCGTTCGTGAAGCAGCCCGGCCTGCCCGCGTTGCGGGTAACCGTCTCTGCCGATCCGCCGACGAGCGGGGGTGACGCGACGGTTGAATATCGCTACGATGCGGCCAGCAAATCGTATTTGCCGACCCCTTGATACAGGACCAAAGGAATTGGTTCGGGCGGCGTACCGCTGCAGCCGCGTGGCTGCAGCACTCAATCAAGGACCTTGAGCGATGCCGACGAACTACTCACGAGCCCAAGTGCTCGACATCATCGAACGCGAAGCGGCCGAGCGGAATATTCCGCGTGACGACTTCCTGCGTTTTGCCCACGTAGAGACTGGCGGCGCCTTCGACGAGTTGGCCAGCCGCGGCCCCGGTGGTGCGAAAGGACTGTTCCAGTTCACTCCGCCAACCGCCCAGCAGTACGGTATCGCCGGACGCGAGCTGGACGCGGTGGTCAACACCGACGCAGCAGCGCGACTGTATCTGGATAACCGGACGAGCCTGGTCAATCGGCACGAACGCGATGGGCGGCCCTACCTGTCGGGCAAGCCGGAGCCCGATGGCCTGGATATGTACCTGGCCCACCAGCAAGGCGCCGGTGGCTACCGCTCTCTGCAGACCGCGATCGCCACGGGATCTTTTGGCCTGGAAAGCACACGCGCCAATATTCTCAACAATGTCGGCGAGAAAGAGCTGAAGTCGTTGACCGGCGTGGATTCGGCAACGTTCCGGCGCATGTCCGACAAGGATATGGCGCAGACGTTTGTGCAGTACTGGGATACGAAGATGGACCGTATCCGTATTCCCGAAAAAGGCATCGAGCCCATTTCGGCCACGCAGCAGGCACCGTCGCACGCCGCGCCTGCCCAGCCGGAAAAACCCGCAGCGCACGGCATCGCGCTTCACGCGGCCTACGACCTCACCAATAAATACGACCACGTCAAATACGGCCTGGGCGCGAAAGATCCCGACAAAGGCAGGGTCGATTGTTCTGGCTGGGTGGTCGAGATGCAGAACGCGACCATGGACGAGATCAACAAGGGCGCCGGCAAGGCCATCTTCACCAAGGACGAAAAGTTCAGCCCTGGTTTCGACAGCGCGTCCGAACTGCTGCGCAAGGCCGAGCTGCGCTCCGGCGTGCTGATCCAAGGCAAGGACGTGACCGCCCAGAACCTCAAAGAAGGCATGATCATCGGCGAGGACAATGGCCCGCAGAGTTGGGACAAGGGGCGTTACAAGGGCATCGACCACATCACGATGGTGGTGCGCGACCCCAAGGATGGCCAGCTCAAGATCAGCCAATCCCGTGGCGGCGAGGGTGTTGAGCTCAGTTCGCTGGATTCCTACCTCGAGCGCAAGCACGCCAAGGGCGTCAAGCTGTATGCGAGCGACCCGCTGTCTGAGGCGCGCGACCTGCTGCAGGAGCGCAACCAGAACAAGCAGCAATCCCACCCAGCGTCCGAGCACAAACCCAGCCAGGCACACGCCGCCGCAGATGCGCCGAGTGTCCTGCGCGACAATGCGCGCGGTGCAGAAGTGCGCACATTGCAGCAGACGCTGCAGCAACTGGGTTACAAGGACGCAGGCGGCAACGAACTCAAGGCTGACGGTGCCTATGGCCAACGGACCAGCGACGCGGTCAAGGCATTCCAGCGTGCGCATGGGCTGCAGGACGATGGCGTGGTTGGCCGCGATACGCAGGCTGCATTGAAGCAGGCGGAAAAGACGCCACTGCTCTCGGAGAAAACCAACCCCGACCACCCGCTGTTCAATCAGGCGGTCAACAAGCTGGAACAGCTCGGTCCCAATGCCTTCGCCAATCGGCAGCAGTTGGTAAACGCGGCCGGCCACATGACCTTCGAAGCCAAGGTCAGCGGCATGCAGCGCATCGACATGGTGGCGCAAAGCAAGGATGGCAACGGACTGTTTGCCGTGCAGGGTCAGCCAACCGACCCGGCGCATCAGCGGATCTACACCGAAAAGGCAACCGCTGCGGAACGTCCGCTGGAGCAAAGCAGCAATGCGGTGCGGCAGGAAGCGCAGACGCAGACGCAGGTTCAAGATCAGCACGAGCAACAACGTAGCCAGGCGCGTAGCGTCGGTTGATCTTCGTGCAATAGTCACACAGAAGGGGCACCGATCGATGGATCGGCGCCCCTTCGGGTTTACGCCTGCATTACGCGTTCTTTCGAATCACGTCGGGCGACGGATATCCGGCGCCAACAGGGCTGATCCGTCAGTTGGACGTCGCAACAGCCGCTCTGTCAGGGAACCACTGCGGCAACTGCTCGGCGAATTTCGCTGCGCATTCGTCGCTGTAGGCCTGTGCTGCTTGCTTGACCAATGCGTAATCGTTGGCTTCCCATTCCTCCAGCGAGGCAGTGCGCGGTGTCGGCGCACAGTCCAGACTGACCGGGCTCGCCTTGCGCTTCAAAAAGCCGCTGCGTTCTCCACCGATCGTCACTGCGTAGCGCAGTTCGTAAGGCGACTTGGTATCGGCCAGGCTCTGATAGACCAGCAGCCAGTCCGACATCAGCACCTGCAACGGAAACGGATCTACCGGCACGGCCCCCGGATGCCCGGTGAAGTAGGTCTTCAAATGCGCGTTGACCGCATCGCGCTGCAATTGATAGCCAGGATTCCCCAGGCCTTCCATCTTTTCGCCTTTCAGCTGATCCTTTCCGAAGGCAGAGACCGCAACACCGCGCGCAAACAGGCTGGTCGCGATTTGCAAGCCGACGACCATCCCGGTATGTCCGCGGCGGACGACACGTAACATCTCGTCGCCGTTGGGCAAGCCGTTCGAGCCTACGCGCATGCTGGAATGCAAGGGGAGTTGCAAGGCCCAATCTGCCGAGGGGGTCATGACAGCGCCTGCATCGGACTGCAGACTTGGTTGCGGATCTGTTGCGGCAACTGCCACAGTGCCTGCAACTGCAGCAGCCGCATACGCAGTTGCCGCGGAGAAATCCCCGCTTGCAAACGCAGGCGCCACGGCAGTGGCCTCGGTCATGCGCGCAGGGGTACAGAATGTGCCAGCCGCCCGCATCTGTGCTTCATGGAAGCCAATACCGTTGATCTGATGCACGACGGCATCCTTGCCGTACTGTTCCACCAGCTTGCCGATCAATGCATCGGAGGGCGATTGCTGTGCACAGACCTTGGCGGCTGCGATGCGCGACCAGGCGAACTGCAGCGCAGGATCCCAGCCCATCGCATCTTCGCCCACGAATCCGTGGTCGTAGTGATACGCATAAATGGCAGGGTCGATCTCCTGCAGCGTCATTCCGCCCTGGCCGGCATAGCCCAGCGGCACGTCTTGCGCAACGGCAAGCCCCGGCAGTGCCAATAGCACCGCCGCGATACACGTCTTCATGAATCCCTGTCCCTATGGATAAGTACGCCGCGCTGCATGTCCCCCATGCAGCGCGACCAATGCGTCACCGCTCGCACACGACGGCTTCCAACCTGCAGGACGCTGATCGACGGGTAATGGCACAACGCACCCGGCCGATCGTCCTGCAGGGATAGTGTGCCCGCACACGGCAGCCATCGCAGTCGGGGCGGTCCCCACGCATGTGTGGGGACCGCCCCTTACATGCTCACTGCTTAGGCATGCAAGATTCCGCCTGGGCCTGGTTGCCAATCGCGTGGCGTGCGCAATGCGGCCAATACGCGCACCAGCTCGCGATAGCTCTGGGCCAGTTGCGCGAACAGACCTGCATCGCTGCAGCGGGTATCGGCCACTTCGGAATACGCGCCCCTGCCCAGGTCGATGAAGTAATCCACACTGAGGCGCCGGCGTTGCGCCACGCCGGGAAACAGGCCTGCAATCAACAGGCAGCCGTCGCCCACATCGCGCAGCGCGTCGGCCCGCACGCTACCGATCTGGTCCTGCGCATGCAGCCATGCCAGCGCCTGTGTGCGCGAAAGCAGATGCGCATCGCGCTGGAAGCGCAGCAACACGAACACCAGATAGTGCTCGCGCGATTCGTCCAGCGGACGTGCAATCCGCTGCCCCGCCTCGCGCACCAACGCCTGCCACAATTCGGCCGGCGCCCCCTGTTTGAAAGACTCGTGCATACGTCCTCCTGCGTGGTGTGGACCCTCGCCAGGAGCTTATGCATAACTTGGGCCACTGCGTTGGCAGAGGCTGTGGTGGAGCGCTAAGGACGGCCGCTGGCAGTGCTGCCGCGCGTTTGACGGACGGATACGCTCGCTTCCTGGAAGCGGCATGCGCCACGTGCAAAGGCAGAGTTGTCGGCGACCGCTTCGCGAGGAGCTGCACCTCGCACGTTGCGCGTTAGCGCGGCGAGCACGACGTCGCGCGCAATCGTCATCCTGCCGCCTATCAGCGACAGAGCCGAACATGCACTGCGTGCATGCACCGACTGCACGCAACTGGCAGTGCGCGCAGACGACACCGCGGCAGCGCTTATTCCACCGTCACCGACTTGGCCAGATTGCGCGGCTTGTCCACATCGGTGCCGCGTGCCAGGGCGGTGTGGTAAGCCAGCAGCTGCACCGGGATGGTGTGGATCACCGGCGACAGCGCGCCGGCATGGCGTGGGGTGCGGATGACATGCACACCTTCGGAGTCGCTGAAGTGGCTGTCCTGGTCGGCAAACACGAACAGCTCGCCGCCGCGTGCGCGCACTTCCTGCATGTTGGACTTGACCTTCTCCAGCAGGCGGTCGTTCGGTGCGATCACCACCACCGGCATCGCCGCATCCACCAGCGCCAGCGGGCCGTGCTTCAACTCGCCGGCCGGGTACGCTTCGGCGTGGACATAGGAGATTTCCTTGAGCTTGAGCGCGCCCTCCAATGCAATCGGGTAATGCAGGCCGCGACCGAGGAACAGCGCATTCTCCTTCGACGAGAATCGTTCGGCCCAGGCCATGATCTGCGGTTCCAGATTCAATGCATGCTGCACGCTGCCGGGCAAAAAGCGCAGCTGCTCCAGATACTCGGCTTCTTCGGCGTCACTGACGCGGCACTGCAACTTTCCCAGCACCATGGTGAGCTGGAACAACACCGCCAGCTGGGTGGTAAAGGCCTTGGTCGAGGCCACGCCGATCTCGGCGCCGGCACGTGTATAACAGACCAATTCGCTGGCGCGCGGGATCGCACTTTCCGGCACGTTGCAGATCGACAGCGTGTGCAAATGCCCGAGCGATTTGGCGTATTTCAGCGCTTCCATCGTGTCCAGCGTTTCGCCGGACTGGGAGATGGTCACGATCAGATGCTTCGGGTTGGCATAGGCGGCGCGGTAGCGATATTCGCTGGCGATCTCCACGCTGCATGGCAGCCCGGCAATGGCTTCGATCCAGTAACGGGCGGTCATGCCGGCGTAGTAGCTGGTGCCGCAGGCCAGGATCTGCACGCCTTCGATGTCGCGCAGCACCGCTTCTGCGTTGGCGCCGAACAGCGATGCCGGGAAACCCTTGGCATCGATCGCCGCCTCGATGGTGTCGGCCAAGGCGCGCGGCTGCTCGTGGATTTCCTTCTGCATGAAATGGCGGAACGGGCCCAGTTCCAGCGAGGCCAGCGATACGTCCGACAGGTGCAGCGGGCGCTCCACCGGCGCATCGTTGCCGTCGAAGATGCGCACGCCATCGCGGCGCAGTTCGGCGGTATCGCCTTCTTCGAGAAAGATCACCTGGCGTGTGGCCTGCACGATGGCCGAGACATCGGAGGCGACGAAGTTCTCGCCCTCGCCTACCCCGATCAGCAACGGGCAGCCCATGCGCGCGCAGACGAAGCGTTCCGGTTCGGCCTGGCTCATCACCGCCAGCGCATAGGCACCGGTCAGTTCCTTGACGGTGCGCTGCAGCGCGGTGAGCAGGTCGCCGGCGCTGCCCAGATGGTGATGGATCAGATGCGCGATGACCTCGGTGTCGGTCTGCGACTCGAAGGTGTAGCCGAGCGCGCGCAGTTTTTCGCGCTGCGCTTCGTGGTTTTCGATGATGCCGTTATGCACCAGCGCCACGCCGGCGCTGATGTGCGGGTGCGCGTTGGCCTCGGTCACCCCGCCATGGGTGGCCCAGCGCGTATGGCCGATGCCCAGGGTGGCGCCGAGCTGTTCGGCCTGCGCGGCCTGCGCCATCTCGGCCACCCGCCCGGTGCGACGCACCCGGCGCACCTGCGCGCCGTCGAGCACTGCAATGCCGGAGGAATCGTAGCCGCGGTATTCCAGGCGCTTGAGTCCCTCGATCAGGACCGGGACCACATCGCGCCCGGCGATCGCTCCGACAATGCCGCACATAGGACAGCTCTCGCAAAAGAAGTCGGACATTTTAGCGTGTCCGCTCTTGTCCGCTGCATGACCGTGCCCGGACCGCGTGTCCGCCACCAGTGTCCGCGGACACTGCGGACACTGGCCATCACGCCATAAAACCCATCTCTTTCAACGACTTGAACGTTGGCACAGGTCCTGCTTTATCGCAGTGACGCCACCGAGCCAGCCGATCATGATTCGCGACACTTCTGCCCAGGACCAGGTTCTCCGTACACCCGCCCAGCGCGCGCCGTGGCGCCGTTGGCTGTGGCCCGGCCTCGCCGCGGTGGCAGTGCTGGCCGGCATCGGCTGGGCCGTGACTGCGTGGAGCGCCGGCAGCCGCTCGTTCGACGCCAGCCGGGTGCGCATCGCCACCGTCACCCAGGGCGACCTGGTGCGCGACATCGCCGCCGACGGCCGCGTGATCGCTGCCAACAGCCCGGTGCTGTACGCCATCTCGGCCGGCACGGTGACGCTGAGCGTGGTGGCCGGCGACGTGGTCAAGCAGGGCCAGGAACTGGCGCGCATCGACAGCCCCGAGTTGCGCAGCAAGCTGGCGCAGGAACAGGCCACCCTGGCCGGGCTGGAAGCCGAGTCCAGCCGCGCGGCCCTGGATGCCACCCTGGCGCGTGCCAACGCCAGCAAGCTCACCGACCAGGCCCGGATCGACAAGCAGGCCGCCGCGCGCGACCTGGAGCGCTACCAGCGCGGCTACGACGGAGGCGCCGTGCCGCAGGTGGAACTGGCCAAGGCGCAGGACACCTTGAAGAAGACCGATATCGACCTGCAGCATGCCCAGCGCGATGCCGCGTTGAAGAGTCAGGGCGCGGACCTGGATTCGCGCAACAAGCGCCTGCTGGCGGACCGCCAACGCGCAGTGGTGGCCGAAGTGCAGCGCCAGGTGGACGCGCTCACGCTGCGTTCGCCCTTCGATGGCCAGGTCGGCCAGGTGCAGGCCGTGCAGCACACCCAGGTCGCTGCGAACGCGCCGATTCTGGGCGTGGTGGATCTGTCCAAGTTCGAAGTGGAGATCAAGGTGCCGGAGAGTTTCGCGCGCGATCTGGCGATCGGCATGCCGGCCCAGCTCACCAGCGGCAGCGGCGAACCGTTCGCGGGCGCCGTCTCGGCGGTGTCGCCGGAAGTGGTCAACGGCGAAGTCACCGCGCGCATCCGCTTCACCGACAAGCAGCCGCCGGGCCTGCGCCAGAGCCAGCGCATGAGCGCACGCGTGCTGATGGACACGCGCCGCAACGTGCTCAAGGTCGAACGCGGCCCGTTCGTCGAACAATCCGGCGGCAGCTATGCCTATGTGATGGATGGCACCACGGCGGTGCGCCGCCCCGTGCACATGGGCGTCAGCAGCCTGGGCGAAGTGCAGGTGCTCTCCGGGCTACAGGTCGGCGACCGCGTGGTGGTCTCCGGCGCAGACAACTTCGGCGACGCGCCCCGCGTCACCGTCCACTGATTCGATCGTTCCCACTTCTCGCACACTCTCTTCGCAAAGGAATCGGCAATGCTCAAGATGCAAGCGGTCTCCAAGGTCTTCCGCACCGAACAGGTGGAAACGCATGCGCTGCGGTCGCTGGACCTGCATGTGCGCGAAGGCGAGTTCGTCGCGGTCACCGGCCCCTCCGGCTCGGGCAAGACCACCTTCCTCAACCTGGCCGGGCTGCTGGAAACCTTCACCAGCGGGCAGTATTTGCTCGACGGCGAAGACGTCAGCCATCTGTCCGACGATGCGCGTTCGCGCCTGCGCAACCGGAAGATCGGTTTCATCTTCCAGGGCTTCAACCTGATTCCCGACCTCAACCTGTTCGACAACGTCGATGTGCCGCTGCGCTATCGCGGCATGGCGGCAGCCGATCGCAAGCAGCGCATCGAAGAGGCACTGACCAAGGTCGGCCTGGGCTCGCGCCTGAAGCATTACCCCACCGAACTGTCTGGTGGCCAGCAGCAGCGTGCTGCGATTGCGCGCGCGCTGGCCGGTAGTCCACGTCTGCTGCTGGCCGACGAACCCACCGGCAACCTCGACTCGCAAATGGCGCGCGGGGTGATGGAACTGCTGGAAGAGATCAACAGCCAGGGCACCACCATCGTCATGGTCACCCACGACCCGGAACTGGCCGCACGCGCGCAGCGCAACGTGCATATCGTCGACGGCCAAGCCACCGACCTGGAACGCAATCCCAGCCTGATGCGCACGCCTGCGGCCGTTGCAACCCTGGCCGACTAAGGAGCCCACCCATGTTCGGCTATTACTTCACTCTGGCGGTGCGCAGCTTCCGCCGCAACAAGGTGCTTACCGCACTGATGGTGCTGGCCATCGCGCTTGGCATTGGCGCCAGCATGACCACGCTGACGGTGTTCTATGTGTTGTCGGGCGACCCGATTCCGCAGAAGAGCGATCGGTTGTTCAATGTATTGGTCGACCCGCAGCCGAAGGCCGGTTTTCAGCCAGGCGAAGAACCGGACGATCAAGTGACCCGCTTCGATGCCGAGGCATTGCTGCGTGAGAAACGCGGCAAGCGGCAGGCCATGATGACCGGCGGCAACCTGGCGATCGAACCGGAAAAGAGCGGGCTGAGCGCCTTCAAGTCGGAAGCGCGCTACACCTCGGCCGATTTCTTTCCGATGTTCGAGCCGCCCTTCCTGTATGGACAGGCTTGGTCGCACAACAGCGACGACCGCCACGAACGTGTCGTGGTCATTACCAGGACGCTCAACGACAAACTGTTCGACGGCGGCAACAGCGTGGGCCGCGAACTACGCTTGAACAAGAACACCTTCCGCATCGTCGGCGTGCTCGACACCTGGCAGGTCAATCCGCGCTTCTACGACCTCACCGACAGCTACGGCTCCGACGAACAGCTCTATCTGCCTTTCTCGGCGGCGATGGATCTGAAGATGGATCACTACGGCAGCACCAACTGCTTCGGCGAAGTCGAAACCGGCGATACCACCGCGCTCAACGCGCCCTGCACCTGGGTGCAGTACTGGGTGGAGCTGGACAGTGCCTCGCAGGTCGGCGACTACAAGGCCTATCTGGATAACTACTCCAACCAGCAACGCGCCGCCGGACGCTTCGAACGCCCCAACAACGTCCGCATGCGCAACGTGATGGAATGGCTGGACCACAACAAGGTGGTGCCGAGCGACGTGCGCCTGCAGCTCTGGCTGGCGATGGGCTTCCTGCTGGTCTGCCTGCTCAATACCGTGGGCCTGTTGCTGGCAAAGTTCCTGCGCCGCAGCGGCGAGATTGGCGTACGCCGCGCCCTGGGCGCATCGCGCGGTGCCATCTTCGCGCAATGCCTGGTGGAAGCCGGGACGGTGGGGTTGGCCGGCGGCATCGCCGGACTGGGACTGGCGTGGCTGGGACTGTGGGCGGTCCGCCAGCAGCCGGTGCCCTACGCCAAGCTCGCTCACCTGGATCCGAAGATGCTGCTGCTGACATTCGTGCTGGCGCTGGTCGCCAGCGTCATGGCCGGCCTGCTGCCATCGTGGCGCGCCATCCAGGTCGCACCGGCGCTGCAGCTCAAATCGTCCTGACCCTCACGCCCGCCGCGGCGCGGCGGGCACGGTCCCTCATCGAAGGTTATTGCCCATGGACATCCGTCCTATCGTTTCCACGCTGCGCCGCCACAAGACGGCATCGGCACTGATCGTGCTCGAGATCGCCCTGGCCTGCGCGATCGTTTGCAACGCGCTGTTTCTGATCGGCAACCGCATCGAGACCTTGCAGCGCATCAGCGGCCTCGCCGAATCGGAACTGGTCAGCATCCGCCTGGGCGGCATCGGCACCCAGGTCAACGCCGATGCGCGCACCCGCGAGGATCTGGCGGCACTGCGCGGCATTCCCGGCGTGCGCGGCGCGATCATCACCAACCAGGTTCCTTTCGTGAACTCCTCCTCTAACACCGGCCTGACGTTGACCCCGGATCAGGAGCGCTCCACCCTCAATGCCGCGCAATATCTGGTCAGCGAAGGCGCCGTGGGCATCATGGGGTTGCAGCTGGTGGCCGGGCGCGATTTCAACAAGGACGAATACATCAGCCTGGAAACGGCGGACAACGACAAGAGCGTGCGCGCGAAGGGATCGTCGCTCATCGTCACCCAGGCGACGGCCGACAAACTGTTTCCCGATCACAGCGCGCTGGGCAAGACCGTGTATTCGGGCGATATCCCGCTGCGCATTGTCGGCATCGTGCAGACCCTGGTGCGCCCCAACAACGTCAACGGCATCGACAAGATCAATTATTCGATGCTGCTGCCGATCCGCGCTCCCTACACCGATGGCCAGTACCTGCTACGCGTCGGCGACCCGGCGCAGCGGCAGGAAGTCCTGCAAGCGGCGGTGAGCGCGCTGATGAAGCTGGACAGCAGCCGACTGGTGCTGAAACAGGAAACCTATTCCGAGATCCGCGACAAGTACTTCCGCAACGACCGCGCGATGATCTGGTTGCTGGGCGCGGTCTGTGTCGCGCTGCTGGTGGTCACCGCGCTGGGCATCGTGGGCCTGGCCAGCTTCTGGGTGCAGCAGCGCACCAAGCAGATCGGTATCCGCCGCGCGCTGGGCGCCACCCGCGTGCAGATCCTGCGCTACTTCCAGATCGAGAATTTCCTGCTCGCCTCGCTCGGCATCGTGCTCGGCATGCTGATGGCGTACTCGATCAACGTGTGGTTGATGGCGCGCTACGAACTGCCGCGCCTGCCGGCGGTCTACCTGCCGATCGGTGCAGTGCTGCTGTGGGTGCTAGGCCAGCTGGCGGTGTTCTGGCCGGCACGCCGCGCCGCCGCCGTGCCGCCGGCGGTCGCCACCCGCAGCGCATAGGCAGGCAAACGCATTATCGCCATCGACAAACTTCCTGGACTACCATCGATGAAGAACAACCGAGCCCTTCTGTTCGCCGCCCTGTCCCTGCTCTCCCTGCCGGCCCTGGCCGAGACACCGGTCACCGCTGCCGATCTCCAAGCCACCATCGCCACCCTGGACCAGGAGGTCTTCGACAGCTTCAACCGCTGCGCCGACCCGGCGCAGCTGGAAAAGCATGCCAGCTATTTCGATCCGCACGTCGAGTTCTATCACGACACCGGCGGGGTCACATGGAACCGCGAGGACATGCTGGCGAACACCCGCAAGTACGCGTGCGGGCACTACACCCGAGAATTGATCCCCGGCAGCCTGAAGGTCTACCCGGTTCGGGATTTCGGCGCGATCGCGCAAGGCCAGCACCGCTTCTGCGATCGGGCGACCGGCAAGTGCGAAGGCGCGGCCGACTTCCTGATGATCTGGCACCTGCATTCGGGGCAGTGGATCATCACCCGCGTACTGAGCTACGCCCACCGCGCCGTAGCGGGCAGCTAGCCGCTACGATGGCATCCCATCCAACCTGATCCGCCATGTCCCAGATCCTGATCATCGACGACAACACGGCCGTGGCCACTGCGCTGGAGGTGCTGTTTTCGTTGCACGACATCGAGGCGCGGCATGCGCATTCGCCGCAGGCCGGGCTGGCGCTGCTGGACGAGCAGGCGTTCGATCTGGTGATCCAGGACATGAACTTCACCGCCGATACCACTTCCGGCGAAGAAGGCGAGGCGCTGTTTGCCCAACTGCGTCAGCGTCATCCGGACCTGCCCGTGATCCTGCTCACCGCCTGGACGCATCTGGGCAGCGCGGTGGGCCTGGTCAAGGCCGGCGCGGCCGACTACATCGCCAAACCCTGGGACGACACCAAGCTGCTGACCACGGTCAACAACCTGCTGGAACTGTCCGAAGCACGCCGCGAGCTGGAACGTCGGCGCGAACGCGAACGGCGCGGCCGCGAGCAGCTGACCCAGCGCTACGACCTGCGCGGCGCGGTGTTCGCCGACCCTGCCAGCGAGCGCGCGATCGCGCTGGCCTGTCAGGTCGCACGCTCGGACTTGCCGGTGCTGATCACCGGCCCCAACGGCAGCGGCAAGGAAAAGATTGCCGAGATCATCCAGGCCAATTCGGCCACCAAACACGGCCCGTTCATTGCACTCAACTGCGGCGCCTTGCCAGGCGAATTGATCGAAGCCGAATTATTCGGTGCCGAAGCCGGCGCCTACACCGGCGCCAACAAGGCGCGCGAAGGCAAGTTCGAAGCGGCCGACGGCGGCACGCTGTTTCTCGACGAGATCGGCAACCTGCCGTTGGCGGGGCAGATGAAGTTGCTGCGCGTGCTGGAAACCGGCCGTTACGAGCGGCTGGGGTCCAACCGCGAACGCCACGCCAAGGTGCGCGTGATCAGCGCCACCAATGCCGATCTTCCGGCGATGATCCGCGACGGCAGTTTTCGCGAGGATCTGTATTACCGGCTCAACACGGTGGAAATCGCACTGCCTGCACTGGCCGAACGCCCCGGCGATATCGGCCCGCTGGCCGAGCACTTCCTTGCCGGCGAAAGGCCGCTGTCCGCGCAGGCGCGCGATGCATTGCAACGGCATGCCTGGCCCGGCAACGTACGCGAGCTGCGCAATGTGCTGCAACGCGCCGCCTTGCTCGCGCAGGGTGCACGCATCGAAGCGGGCGATCTGAATCTGCCACGTGCACCCGCCCCACGGCCGGTGGCGCCGGCTGCAGGCGAGCCGGATCGCGCGCGTATCGAACAGGCGCTGGCACGCGCGCAAGGTGTGATCGCACAAGCCGCCGCCGAGCTGGGGTTGAGCCGCCAGGCGCTGTATCGGCGCATGGACCGCTACGGCATCACCTCGGAATGAACTTTCGTATGCGGAACCGTTCTTTCACGTTCTCGCTGTTTTTACGCTTGCTGCCGGTGCTCGCGCTGGCAGCTGCATTGCCGTGGTTCATGGCGTACTGGCTGGACCGCGGCTGGCAGGTGGCGGCGATTTCGGTCGTCGTGCTGCTGGCGGCGATGTGGTTCAGCCTCACCCGCGCCACCGCGCCGATGCGCTCGCTATTTCGTGCGCTGGCGGGCACCACCAGCAGCTACCGCGATGGCGAATACAACTTCGGCGTGTATTGGCGCGGCAACGACGAACTGGCGCAACTGGTGCAGGCGCATGCCGAGCTTGGCGATGTGCTGCGTGCGCAGCGTAGCCATCTGGTACAGCGCGAGCTGATGCTCGACACCATGCTGCAGAACACGCCGGTGGCCATGCTGCTGGTGGTCGCCGGCGGCGATGGCCTGCGGCGGATCGGGTTTTCCAACAACGCCGCACGCAAACTGCTGTATGACGGGCGCAAGCTGGAAGGCCAGCATCTGGACGATGTGCTCGGCCGCATGCCGGCCGAATTGCGCGAGGCATTGGCACGCGGCGGAGACTGCCTGTTCGCGGTGCGCGAAGATGGCGACGACGAAGAAGACGAGCAGATCTATCACCTGTCGCGGCGTAGCTTTCATATCAACGTGCGCGGACACGAGCTGCTATTGATCCGCACCTTGACCACCGAGTTACGCCGCCAGGAAGTGCAGACCTGGAAGAAAGTCATCCGCGTGATCAGCCACGAATTGAACAATTCGCTGGCACCGATCGCCTCGCTGGCGCATTCGGGTGCCGAACTGCTGCGCCGCGAACGCACCGATCGCCTGGGGACGGTGTTCGAGACCATCGAAGAGCGCGCGCGTCACCTGGAAGGCTTTATCTGCGGCTATGCGCGCTTTGCCAAATTGCCGCAACCGCAGCTGCAGACCATCGAATGGGCGCCGTTTCTGCAGCGCTTGCAGCAACAGATTCCGTTCCAGGTGCAGGGCACGCTCACCGATGTCTCCAGCCGGATCGATGCAGCGCAGATCGAGCAGGCGCTGCTCAATCTGCTGAAAAATGCCCACGAGGCCTGCAGCGAAGCGCAACCACCCAACAGCGACGTGGCGCTGCGGGTCACGCGCGTTCCCCAATGGCTACGCATCGAGGTGCTCGACCGCGGCAACGGCATGAACGAAGCGGTACTGCACAACGCACTGATGCCGTTCTATTCGACCAAGCGCAATGGCACAGGTCTTGGCCTTGCCCTCACCCGCGAGATCGCCGAAGCGCACGGCGGCCGCATCTCGCTGCATAACCGCGAACACGGCGGACTGTGCGTGACCTTGCTGTTGCCATTGGCGGCTTGAACACACCGCATTACTCAGGCAACACGCTCTGCGTATTCCTGCCGCTGGCTGCGATGCGCACGCACGGCGCGGACGGCCACCGCGCAGAGAACAGTCGCAGCGCTACGGCGATTTCTTGGTCGGCCGCTTCCAGCCTTCGACCACGGTCTGCCGCGCACGCGTCACACTGAGCTGACCCGCAGGCGCATCGCTCGTGATCACCGAGCCGGCACCGATGGTGGAATTGGCGCCAATCTCGATCGGTGCCACCAATGCGCTATTGGAGCCGACAAAGGCGCCATCGCCGATGGTGGTCTGCGACTTGTTCACCCCGTCATAGTTGCAGGTGATGGTGCCGGCACCGATGTTGACCTTGCTGCCGATCACCGCATCGCCCAGATAGGTCAGATGGTTGGCCTTGCTGCCGACGCCCATGGTGACCTTTTTGGTCTCCACGAAATTGCCGATATGCACGCCATCGGCCAACACGGTGCCGGGGCGCAGGCGCGCGAACGGGCCGATCTGTACCGCGCCTTCGGTGATCACGCCTTCCAGATCGCTGTGCGCACTCACCTGGGTGCCGGCACCGAGCGTGACGTCGCGCAAGCGCACGAACGGGCCGATCACCACATCATCGCCCAGGGTCACATTGCCTTCCAGGACCACATCGATATCCAGCTGCACATCGCGGCCCACCTGCACGCTGCCACGCTGCTCCACACGCGCCGGGTCGGCCATACGCACGCCCTGCAGGCAAAGCGTGCGCGCGGCGCGCAGCTGCCAGGCACGCTCAAGCTGGGCGAGTTGCCACGGGTCGTTGGCACCCTCCACGTCCTGCGGGTCGGCCACGTGCACCATGTCGGCCGGCGTGAAATCGGCGGCGGCGCTGGCGAACACGTCGGTGAGATAGAACTCGCCTTGCGCATTGTCGTTGGACAAGCCAGCCAGCCAACGGCGCAGTGCGGTGGATTCAGCGGTGAGGATGCCGGTATTGATGGTGCGAATGCGGCGCTGCTCGTCATTGGCATCCTTCTGCTCGACGATGGCGGCCACCTTGCCCTCCGCATCGCGCAGGATGCGTCCATAGCCGGTGGGATTGGCCAGTTCGGCGACCAGCACCGCCATGCGGCCCGGCGCATGCAGCAGCTGCAGCAGGCTCTCGCTGCGGATCAACGGCACATCGCCATACAACACCAGCACGGTTGCCGCATCGGGAATCGCAGGCATTGCCTGCTGCACGGCATGTCCGGTGCCCAACTGCTCGCGCTGCTGTGCCCACTGCAGATCGCCTTGATCGGCGAAGGCGGCCTGCACCTGATCGCCGCCATGCCCGTACACGATATGGATCGCCGCCGGCTGCAGCTGCCGCGCTGTGGCGATCACGTGCGCCAGCATCGGCTGGCCCGCCAGCGGCTGCAGCACCTTGGGCAGTGAGGAGCGCATGCGCTTGCCTTCGCCCGCGGCCAGGATCACAACGTGCAGGGGCAGGGTCATCAAGACATTCCAGGCATGGAGATGTCCAAATTCTAGTCGCTGCGCCCCGTCGCGTCGTTGCCCGAATGCAGCGTTCGCCCGCGCTAACAACGTTTGCGTCGCGCTGCCGCTAGGATGGGCGCCCCTTTCCTTTGCCCCGCACGCATGAGTCTGTTCCGCCAAGGCAGCCAGTTCATGATCATTGGCGCCCTGCAGCTGGCCGTCGATTGCGGCATCTTCATCGCCGCCACCGCCGCGGGCATGCCTGCGGTGCCCGCCAACCTGCTTGGACGCATCGGCGGCGCCATGCTCGGCTTCTGGCTCAACGGCCGCTACACCTTCGCCCAGCAAGGCGACGCGCGGCTGGGTTGGCGACGCTTCCGCCGCTTCGCGGTGATGTGGCTGACGCTCACGCTGATCAGCACCTGGCTGCTCTCGACCACGGTGGACCTACTCGGGCTGCGTCAGGCATGGCTGGCGAAACCGCTGGTCGAAGGCGGCCTGGCGATCGTGTCGTTCTTCCTGGGCCGGCATGTGGTGTATCGCTGATCGATGCATGCGCAGGCGGTGAGCGATTGCTCGGCCGTGTGGCGATATGGCGCTGCTTGCGCGCAGGCGTAGCGCAGCCGAGCAACTGCATCTTCTTGAGCTGATCGATCGCACGTACGTACGTCTCTTCCGCGGCATCCATGCCGCGACGGTGAGCGAGCATGGACCAGTCGCGTTGGCCGGTGTGCCTGGCGTTCGACCAGGCTGCCAGCAACCTCTCTAGTGCAGCGTCCTCGCCGATTGCGTGACAGTTGACGGCAGGGACGCCGCCAGCGCTCCCCTCAGGACGGGTTAGGCCGCGTCCCGCGAGCGACTAGGGCACTCCACCCTGGACACGCTCAGCGTTCGATCTGGACCGCTGACCGCATCCACCGAGGTGCGGCCGACAAAACCGCTGCACCCACCGCCAGGCGAACGCGCGCAGGGTTCGTCGGCCGCTCTAAAGCGCATGACGGCGAGTGGTTCATCCCAGACCGATTCCACCGCATCAGATCAGTGGCAAAAATCGCCCAGGCCACGCACCAGCGCCGCGCGATGCAGCGCATCCAGCTGCCACTGCTCTGCGTAATGCGCAGCGGCGCGCGCGGTGCTGGCCGGGCAGTCGGGCGCGCTGCGCGCGGAGGCCACATCGGCCAGCGCATCGAGCAGTTCGCCCTGCAGTTGATCCAGGCGAGCGCGCAGCGCGGCGAGGTCCGGACGTGCGGTATTAGGCGCGCGTCCGCGCTCGTGCCAACGGTTGAGCAGCGCGTACTGCACCGACTTGTTGGCCTCGATTTGCGCGCCAAAGAAACGCGCCGCGTCGTCGGCATCCAGCCCATGCGCCGGCGCCTGATCGCGCACGCTTTGCAGCACAGCCGCCTCGCGCGCCTGATCCAGCACCGGCTTGCCGCTGTCCCACTTGCTTAGCGCTACCGCGTCGCCAATGGCATTGCGCTGCACGACGCGGTCCATCAACAGATCCAGCGGCGGCTGGCTGCGCGCCGGCAATGCGCACCCCAGCAGTCCGGCGGCCAACAGGCCGCTCACCATGTAAGCGCGAATGCCATCGATCGAACGGGTCATGCCACCTTCCTCAACGTGCCGGGATAACGTTGCCATGCACCGCTGCCGTGCCGCGATGCGCCAAGGCACGCAGTGTGCCTGCCGCGCGCTGTGGCGGATTCGCGCAGCCGCACGCGGCGCTCCAAAAACGAAAACGCCGACACGATGGCCGGCGTTTCGAACTTCTGATCTGAGATGAACTTGCAGCTGTCGGACGTGCACACCCACCCTGGAGGCGGGCAGGCCACCGCTTAGTGCTTGAGGTTGCGACGCAAGCGCTCCAGCGCCTGCAACTGCACTGTCGCTTCGGCCAGCTGACGCTGTGCCTCGGCCACGTCCACCGTGTTGCCACGGTTGGCCAGCAGCCGCTCGGCCTCTTCCTTGACCTTGCGCACGGCCGCCTCGTCGATGTCCTGCGCACGCACCGCGGTGTCGACTAGAATGGTCACCACCTGCGGCTGCACTTCCAGGATGCCGCCGGAAATGGCGAAGTCCAGCTGTTCGCCATTGGCGGTGGTCACCACCACCTTGCCCGGCTTCAGGCGCGTGATCAGCGGCGCGTGCTTGGGCGCAATGCCCAGCTCGCCCAGCTCGCCGGTGGCCACGACCAGCGTCGCCTCACCGTGGAAGATTTCCTTCTCGGCGCTGACGATGTCGCAACGGATAGTGCTCATTTTGCCTCACTCTGTGAGGCGGGGATTGGGGATTCGGGATTCGGGATTCGCAACCGCAGCTTTCACTGTGGTCACTTACCTCGTTTCCGCTCCCCAATTACCGCCGTACCTAATCCCGAATCCCGAATGC
Source organism: Xanthomonas sp. D-99 (assembly GCF_017746145.1). Taxonomy (NCBI): domain Bacteria; kingdom Pseudomonadati; phylum Pseudomonadota; class Gammaproteobacteria; order Lysobacterales; family Lysobacteraceae; genus Xanthomonas; species Xanthomonas sp. D-99. The sequence continues at coordinate 39,575 of NZ_JAGHWU010000055.1, forward strand.
CGAATCCCGGCTCTTACGCCTTGGCGCTCATCTTGTTGGCTTTCTCGACGGCTTCTTCGATGCTGCCGACCATGTAGAACGCCTGCTCCGGCAGGTGGTCGTATTCGCCGTCGCAGATTGCCTTGAAGCCGCGGATGGTGTCCTTCAGCGAGACGTACTTGCCCGGGGAGCCGGTGAACACTTCGGCCACGTGGAAGGGCTGGCTGAAGAAGCGCTCGATCTTGCGTGCGCGCGACACCGACTGCTTGTCTTCTTCGCTCAGCTCGTCCATGCCCAGGATGGCGATGATGTCCTTCAGTTCCTTGTACTTCTGCAAGGTCTGCTGCACGCGTTGGGCGGTGTCGTAATGCTCGTGGCCGATCACCAGCGGGTCCATCTGGCGGCTGGTGGAGTCCAGCGGATCCACCGCCGGGTAGATACCCAGCGAGGCAATGTTACGGCTCAGCGTGACGGTCGAGTCCAAGTGGGCGAAGGTGGTCGCCGGCGACGGGTCGGTCAGGTCGTCCGCGGGCACGTACACGGCCTGGATCGAGGTGATCGAACCGCTCTTGGTCGAGGTGATGCGTTCCTGCAGCACGCCCATCTCTTCGGCCAGGGTCGGCTGGTAGCCCACGGCCGACGGCATACGGCCGAGCAGCGCGGACACTTCGGTACCGGCCAGCGTGTAGCGGTAGATGTTGTCGACGAACAGCAGCACGTCCTTGCCCTTGCCGCTGGCGTCCTTCTCGTCGCGGAAGTACTCGGCCATGGTCAGGCCGGTCAGCGCCACGCGCAGACGGTTGCCCGGCGGCTCGTTCATCTGGCCGTACACCATCGCCACCTTGTCCAGGACGTTGGAGTCCTTCATCTCGTGGTAGAAGTCGTTGCCCTCGCGGGTACGCTCGCCCACCCCGGCGAACACGGACAAGCCGCTGTGCGCCTTGGCGATGTTGTTGATCAGTTCCATCATGTTGACGGTCTTGCCGACGCCGGCGCCGCCGAACAGGCCGACCTTGCCGCCCTTGGCGAACGGGCACATCAGGTCGATGACCTTGATGCCGGTTTCCAGCAGTTCGGTGCTGGACGACTGGTCTTCATACGACGGTGCGCCGCGATGGATTTCCCAATAGTCCGAGGCCTGCACGTCGCCGGCTTCGTCGATCGGGCGACCCAGCACGTCCATGATGCGGCCCAGCGTACCGGCGCCGACCGGCACCGAGATGGCGCGTTCGGTGTTGGTGGCGACCAGGTTGCGCTTCAGGCCGTCGGTGGAGCCGAGCGCAATCGTGCGCACGACGCCGTCGCCGAGCTGCTGCTGCACTTCCAGGGTGATTTCGGTGCCGTCGACCTTCAGCGCGTGATACACCTTCGGCACTTCATTGCGCGGGAATTCGACGTCGACGACCGCGCCGATGATCTGAACGATCTTGCCCTGACTCATTTTGCTGCTCCGGTTAGCTTTGTTCTGTCCGAGTGGCCGATGCCATCTCGTGGAATTTTGTGATTTGGGATTCGTGATTGGGGATACGCAAGAGTGCAATTCGCTGCGCTCCAACCAATCCCGAACCCCAATCCCGGCGGTACTTATACGGCCGCTGCGCCGCTGACGATTTCCGAAATTTCCTGGGTGATCGCCGCCTGACGTGCCTTGTTGTAGACCAGTTGCAAGGTGCCGATCATCTTGTTGGCGTTGTCGCTGGCGGCCTTCATCGCCACCATGCGCGCGGCATGTTCGGAGGCCACGTTTTCCAGCACGGCCTGGTACACCAGCGACTCGATGTAACGCGTCATCACGTGCTCCAGCACGCTGGCGGCATCGGGTTCGTACAGGTAATCCCAATCGTGATGCGCCACCTTGTGCTCGGCGGCCGGCAGCGGCAGCAGCTGATCGAAGCTGGCCTTCTGCGTCATGGTGTTCACGAAGCGGTTGTAGACCAGATACACGCGGTCCACCTTGCCTTCGATGAAGGCATCGATCATCACCTTGATCACGCCGATCAGCTGCTCCACCTGCGGGCTGTCGCCCAGATGGGTCACGCTGCCGACCATGTTGACCTTGATGCGACGGAAGAACGCCGAGGCCTTCTGGCCGATGGTCACCACGTCGATCTCGGCACCCTGCTCCTGCCACGGGCGTACTTCGCCCAGCATCTTGCGGAACAGGTTGTTGTTCAGACCGCCGGCCAGGCCGCGGTCGGACGAGATCACGATGTAACCGACCCGCTTGACCTGCTCGCGCTCGATCAGGAACGGATGCTGGAAATCGGTGCTGGCCTGCGCCAGATGCCCGATCACCTGCTTCATTGCCTGCGCATACGGACGCGAGGTCTTCATGCGCTCTTGCGCCTTGCGGATCTTGGAGGCCGAGACCATTTCGAGCGCGCGCGTCACCTTGCGGGTGTTCTGCACGCTCTTGATCTTGGTTTTGATTTCGCGTCCGCCTGCCATTGCTCGCTCGCTTCGCTCGTGGGATTCGGGATTGGTGATTCGGGATTGGCCAAAGCCCCCGACGTCACCTCACCTGCAAATCCCGAAATACTGAATCTGGAGATCCAACGTGGTGATCAAGAGCGGTCAAGCCCTCAGATCACCGCCTTTACGAATCCCGAATGCCCAATCTCGAATCCCGGCGCCCTTACCAGCTGCCCGTGGTCTTGAACTCTTCGATGCCCTTCTTGAAGCTGGCTTCGATGTCGTTGTCCCAACCGCCGGTGCTGTTGATCTTGGAGACCAGCTCGCCCTGGGTGTTGGCGAAGTGCGCGTGCAGGCCTTCTTCGAACGCCAGCAGCTTGTTGACCGGCACGTCATCGAGGTAACCCTCGTTGACGGCATAGATCGACAGCGCCTGGTTGGCGATGGACATCGGCGCGTACTGCTTCTGCTTCATCAGCTCGGTGACGCGCTGACCGCGCTCGAGCTGCTTGCGGGTGGCTTCGTCCAGGTCCGAGGCGAACTGCGCGAACGCCGCCAGCTCGCGGTACTGCGCCAGCGAGATACGGATGCCGCCGGACAGCTTCTTGATGATCTTGGTCTGCGCTGCACCACCGACGCGCGACACCGAGATACCGGCGTTGACGGCCGGACGGATACCGGCATTGAACAGGTCGGTTTCCAGGAAGATCTGGCCGTCGGTGATCGAAATCACGTTGGTCGGCACGAACGCGGACACGTCGCCGGCCTGCGTTTCGATGATCGGCAGCGCGGTCAGCGAACCAGTCTTGCCGGTCACCGCACCGTTGGTGAACTTCTCCACGTATTCCTCGGACACGCGCGCAGCGCGCTCCAGCAAACGGGAGTGCAGATAGAACACGTCGCCCGGGTAGGCTTCGCGGCCCGGCGGGCGCTTGAGCAGCAGCGAGATCTGACGATAGGCCACGGCCTGCTTGGACAGATCGTCGTACACGATCAACGCGTCTTCGCCGCGGTCCATGAAGTACTCACCCATGGTGCAGCCGGCGTAGGGGCTGATGTACTGCATCGCGGCCGATTCGGACGCGGTCGCAGCCACCACCACGGTGTGCGCCAGCGCGCCGTTTTCTTCCAGCTTGCGCACGATGTTGGCCACGGTCGAGGCCTTCTGGCCGATCGCCACGTACACGCACTTGATGCCGGTGCCCTTCTGGTTGATCACCGCATCGATCGCCAGCGCGGTCTTGCCGGTCTGACGGTCGCCGATGACCAGCTCGCGCTGGCCACGGCCGATCGGAATCATCGCATCGACCGACTTGTAACCGGTCTGCACCGGCTGGTCGACCGACTTACGCCAGATCACGCCGGGCGCAACGCGCTCCACCGGGGCGGTCTGGGTGGCGCCCAGCGGGCCCTTGCCGTCGATCGGCTCGCCCAGTGCGTTGACCACGCGACCCAGCAGCTCCGGGCCCACCGGCACTTCCAGGATGCGGCCGGTGGTCTTGGCCACGTCGCCTTCGCGCAGGCTTTCGTAGTCGCCCAGCACCACGGCGCCGACCGAATCGCGCTCCAGGTTCAGTGCCAGCGCGAAGGTGTTGTTCGGCAGTTCGATCATTTCGCCCTGCATCACGTCGGCCAGGCCGAAGATGCGCACGATGCCGTCGGACACGCTGGTCACGGAGCCTTCGTTGCGCGACTCTGCGGACAGCTTGACCGCCTCGATGCGGGTCTTGATCAGGTCGCTGATTTCGGAGGGGTTGAGCGTGGTTGCCATCGTTCAGTCCTAGGTGCCGGCCGCGAGGGCCGTGCGTTTATGTGAATTCAGTGGGCGAGCGAGCTTTGCAGACGCGCAAGCTTGCCCTTCAGCGAGCCGTCGATGACCACGTCGCCGGTGTCGATCACCGCGCCGCCGATCAGCGACGCATCGACTGCGGTGGTGATGTCCACGTCGCGGCCGAAGCGCTTCTTCAGCGCAGCAGCGATCGTGTCGAGTTCGGTCTGGCTCATTGCAGCAGCCGAGGTCACCGTCGCCTTGACGACATGCTCGGCCTCGGCACGCAGGTGTTCGTACAAGCCTGCCACTTCCGGCAGCAGCGACAGCCGCTGCGCATCGGCCAGCACGCCGAGGAAACGCAGATAGTCCTCGCCCGCCTGCGGCGGGGCCAGCAGCGTCACTGCCTGTTCCTGGCGCAAAGCCGGGTTGAGCAGCAATGCGGCCACGCGCGGGTCGCCGGCCACCTGCGCCGAAAACGCCAGCGCGTCGGACCAGGGCGCGAAGTTGCCGCCCTCACGCGCGATCGCAAACGCGGCACGGCCGTAGGGACGGGCAAGGGTGAGGGCCTGACTCATCGCTTAAATCTCCGCCGCCAGCTCGTCGAGCAGCGCCTTGTGGGCGTTGGCATCGATTTCGCGCTTGAGCAGCTTTTCTGCACCGCTGACGGCCAGCACCGAGACCTGCTTGCGCAGCTCCTCGCGGGCACGCGTGGCGGAAGCGTCGATTTCGGTCTGCGCCAGATCCTTCTGACGGTTGGCTTCGGCAATTGCCTCCAGCTTGGCCGCTTCGATGATCTGGTTGGCGCGCGCATGGGCCTGATCGATGATCTCGTTGGCCTTGGTGCGTGCGTCCTTCAGTGCTTCATTGACCTTTTCCTGCGCCTGCGCCAGATCCTTCTGACTACGGTCGGCCGCAGCCAGACCTTCAGCAATCTTTTGCTGACGCTCTTCGATCGCCTGCAGCAGCGGCGGCCAGATTTTGGTCGCGACGATCCAGATCAGACCGGCGAAGGCCAGCGCCTGGGCAAAGATGGTAAGGGTGATATCCATGGGTCGCTCAATCGCTGTTTAGGGGTGAAAGCGCCACCGCGCGGCGGCGCTTTCTGACCTTCATCCGCGGATGCAACCGCCGAGGGCGGCATCCACATCCTGCTACCGCTGGATCAGCCGGCAGCCTGCGACAGACGCTCGATGAACACCTGGGCCAGCGGGTTGGCGAAGGCGAACAGCAGGCCGACAGCGACGCTGATGATGAACGCGGCGTCGATCAGGCCGGCGGTGATGAACATACGAACCTGCAGCACCGGGATCAGCTCCGGCTGGCGCGCAGCCGATTCCAGGAACTTGCCAGCCATGATGGCCAGACCGAGGCCGGCACCCAGCGCGGCCAGGCCGATCATGATGCCGACGGCGAGGACGGTGGAGCTCTGGACTTGAGCGAGGTTGGTCAGGACGGCGAGGTACATGGTGATCTCCGAACGAAAGTTTCTAAGGGTGATGGATGAAGCGGAATGAAGCAGATGAAGGGTGACGCAAACTCAGTGACTGTCTTCGGCCAGGCTCAGATACACGATCGACAGCATCATGAAAATGAAGGCCTGCAGCGGAATCACCAGCAGGTGGAACAGCATCCAGCCCAGGCCGAATGCGCCGCCAGCGACCATGCCGGCAATGCCCGCACCGCCCAGCACCCAGATCAGCAGGAAGACGATCTCGCCGCCGAACATGTTGCCGAACAGTCGCATCGCCAGCGAAATCGGCTTGCTCAGCCATTCGACGATGTTCAAGAGCAGGTTGAACGGCATCATCCACTTGCCGAACGGCGCCGTCAGGAATTCCTTGGTCATGCCGCCCACGCCCTTGGAGCGCAGCGAGAACACGATCATCAGGAAGAACACGCTGATCGACATGCCCAAGGTGGCGTTGACGTCGGCGGTCGGCACCGGCTTCCAGGCGTGCACGCCGGCCCAGCCCAGCGGGATGGCGATGAAATCGGCCGGGATCATCTTGATGAGGTTCATCAACAGGATCCAGAAGAAGATGGTGATCGCGATCGGCGTCACCAGCTTGCTGCTGCCGTGGTAGGTGTCCTTGGCCTGGCGATCGACGAACTCCAGACAGATTTCCACAAATGCCTGCCACTTGCCCGGCACGCCGGCCGTGGCATTGCGGGTCGCCGTCCAGAACGCCAGGACCATGACCAGACCCATCAACACCGCCATGATCAGGGTGTCGAGGTGGATGGTCCAAAACGTGCCGCCACCATCGCGAACCGGAAAGATCAGGTTCTGCAAGTGATGCTGGATATAGGAGGTAGGTGTTGCTGCCTCGCCCGCCATGTGTCCGGAGCCCTTTAAGTTCGAATCAACGCCTGGCCAGAGCCAGAACCTGAAAAATCAGCCCGATGGCGATACCCGCCAACAAAGCCAGAGGAGGCAGCAGCCACAGGCCGAAGCCGAGCGCCAGCGCCACGAAAACCAACACCCACTTCAGCACCATCGCCAGAATCAGCCGCACCATGGCGATGCCCGCTGCCTGGATACCGCCACCTAGCGCGGTACGTGCCGCAACCCAACCGCCCAGCACCGTCGCAAACCCGGTCAATGCCAGACCTGCAGCGTAACGGGGACCGACCAACAGCAACCCCAGACTGGTTATAGCTACGGCAGCAAGCGGATATACCGCAGCGCGCAGCATCAACCGCCGACCCGCGTCAACGGAGTTCAGCACTACGGTTACCTTACGTGTGAATGAGTGGGAAGCGCAGTTGCGCCTCGTCGAGCCGCGAAAGTATAGCAATGGGACAAATTGCGAGACAACCGGCAGAGGTCATCGCTTGCTGCGATGCACCACATGGCGGCCGCCGCGGCGGGTGGGAACTTTGCCACAAACCGGCGGTCAGAACTTGCGAGGCCTGCACATCCTCGTCGAAAGGTACCGCCGCAGGCCGCGTCTAGGAGCCCTGGGAAACCGGGGCTCCTGCTTTGGTACGCACTTGTCGCACCCTGCGACCTTCCCATCGACGGTCCAATCGAGTCCTTGGCTCGCATGGCCTGCAGACGGCCTTGGCAGCGACGCGCCACCCATCCGTGACCCGACCAAAGCGTTAGCGCAACGCGGACCGTTTTGTCCGATTGCTATGGCTGCCTTCACACTGATTGGACAGCTTCTTCACTTTTGAAAGACGCGCACTTATCGACCATGCGCTGCACAGGCCGAACCGCCTGACCATTCTAAGAATTCGGAGCTCCCATGAAACACCTCCTCGCACTGGCGATCCCGTGCGTGCTGGCCGTCGCCTATGTCGCGCCCGCACACGCCGAAGACACAGATGACCGCTTCCAGCTCCGCCTTGGCGCGATGAATGTCGACAACGACAACACCCTGCGCGGCAACACGCTGCTGGCTGGCAACAACGTCTCGGTCAACGAAGACTTCAAGCTGGGCGGCAAGGAATGGGAGCCGCGCGTGGATGGCGTGTTCCGTATCAGCACCCGTCAGCGCCTGATCTTCGATTACTTCAAGTACGACAAGGATCGCCGCGAGACCCTGAGCCAGGATCTGAGCGCCGGTGGTGTCACCGTGCCGTCCGGTAGCTTCATCAAGGGCGAGCTGAAGTACCAGGTCGCCACCCTGGTGTACGACTACTCGGTGATCGATTCTCCGGAATTCAGCCTGGGCCTGCAGATCGGTGCCGAGTACGCCAAGGTCGAGGCAAACGCGTATGCCGACCTGGGTAGCGTATTCTCCGGTGACGTGCTGGACGAAAGTGAAGATGGCGCCGCGCCGGTGGTGGGTATCCGCTTCACCGCACGTCCGAGCGAACATTGGCTGTTCAATGTGCAGGGCCAGTACCTCAACACCAGCTGGGGCGATTTCGGCGACTACGACGGCGACCTGAGCCGCGCCAACGCAATTGCCGAATACCGCTTCACCAAGAACTTCGGCATCTTCGCCGGCTACGACTGGTTCAAGCTGGACGTGGACCGCGAGGGCAGCGACGGCCTGGTCGGCCTGAAGCAGGAATTCAAGGGCCCGGTGGCGGGCGTGACGTTCGCGTTCTGATTCTTCGGGACCCGGAATCCGGGACCCGAAAAGCAGCTTCATGCAGAACCCCGCAGCGATGCGGGGTTCTGTCGTTTAACGGGTGCGTGGCACCGACGCGGCGGCAGCCAGATGGCAGCAGCAGACACACGCTCAGGGCGGCTTGGTCGCACCCGCTACCAACAGATGCTGGTGCGTGCTGCAGTAGCACTCGTCGTGCCAACCGTAGTGCGGATCGGTACAGATCGCGTGCTGCACCGTCGCCGGCAGCGACGCCACGTCGCTGCGCAAGTCGCGCTTGAGCGAGACGAACACCGAGCCAGGGTGTGGCCAGTCGGTCCGCCGTGGCGGCTCGGCGACACGGTTGCCGCTGGCCAGTTCGCGCTGCAGCAGCGCCTGCAGTTCGGGACACAGATTGCCCTGCCCCACGGCGACCTCCCTGCGTCGCGTCATTACCGCGGCGACCGTAACACCCGTGGCGGCACGGTCGTGCGGAGCGAGGTCACTTCTTCTTGGGGATGTACAGATCGGTGATGGTGCCATCGTAGACCTCGGCGGCCATGCCGACCGACTCGCTCAGGGTCGGATGCGCGTGGATGGTGTGGCCGATGTCTTCGGCTTCGGCTCCCATCTCGATCGCCAGGCCGATTTCGGCCAGCAGGTCGCCGGCATGCACGCCGACGATGGCGCCGCCGATCACGCGATGGGTCTGTTCATCGAAGATCAGCTTGGTGAAGCCTTCCGTACGGCCGATGCCGATCGCGCGGCCGCTGGCGGCCCACGGGAACTTGGCCACGCCGACCTTCAGGCCCTTGGCCTTGGCTTCGGTTTCGGTGACGCCGACCCAGGCGATTTCCGGGTTGGTGTAAGCCACCGACGGGATCACCCGCGCCACCCATTCCTTTTTCTCGCCGGCAGCCACTTCGGCGGCCAGCTTGCCTTCGTGAGTGGCCTTGTGCGCCAGCATCGGGTTACCGACGATGTCGCCGATGGCGAAGATGTGCGGCACGTTGGTGCGCATCTGCCGATCGACCGGAATGAAGCCGCGCTCGGTGATGGTGACGCCGGCCTTTTCCGCGCCGATCTTCTTGCCGTTCGGGCTACGGCCCACGGCGACCAGCACGCGGTCGTACGCGGTGGCCTGCAGACCGGGCTTTTCGCCTTCGACAGCCGCCTCGAAGGACACCGTGATGCCGCTCTTGTCGGCCTTGACGTCGGTGGCCTTGGTCTTGAGATGAACCTCGACGCCCTGCTTTTTCAGGCGGTCGGCCAGCGGCTTGACCAGGTCCTTGTCGGCGCCCGGCATCAGCTGGTCCATGAACTCGACCACGGTGACCTTGCTGCCGAGCGCGCTGTACACGGTGGCCATTTCCAGGCCGATGATGCCGCCTCCGACCACCAGCAGGGTCTTGGGAATGTCGTGCAGCTCCAGCGCGTCGGTGGAGTCCATCACGCGCTTGTCGTCCCACGGGAAGTTGGGCAGCTTCACCGCCTGCGAGCCGGCGGCGATGATGCAGTGCTCGAAGCGCAGCAGCTGGGTCTTGCCGTCGTCGCCGACGATTTCCAGCTCGTTGGGCGAGACGAAGCTGGCCACGCCGGTCACGGTGCGCACCTTGCGCTGCTTGGCCATGCTGGCCAGGCCGCCGGTGAGCTTGCCGACCACTTTTTCCTTGTACTCGCGCAGCTTGTCCAGGGTGATCCTGGGCTGACCGAAGTCCACGCCGAAGTCGCCGGCATGGGCCACTTCATCGATCACCGCGGCGGCATGCAGCAGCGCCTTGGACGGGATGCAGCCGACGTTGAGGCAGACACCGCCCAGGCTGGCGTAGCGCTCGATCAGCACCGTGTCCAGGCCCAGATCGGCCGCGCGGAACGCTGCCGTGTAGCCACCGGGGCCGGCGCCGAGCACCACCATCTTGCATTCGATGTCGGCCGGCTTGCCGCTGGCCAGTGCCGGCTTGGACGGCGCCGGTTCGGCCGGGGCGCGGTGCGACGGCGTTACCGGCGACTTGCTGCCCGGGGCGGCGGTAGGCGCTGCAGCGGCCGGGGCGGCTTTGGTCTCGGCCTTGGCTGGCGCAGCGGCCTCGCCTTCGGTTTCGAGCAGCAGTACGAGCGCGCCTTCGGAGAGGGTGTCGCCGACCTTGACCTTGAGTTCCTTGACCACACCGGCGGCCGAGGACGGCACTTCCAGCGTGGCCTTGTCCGATTCCAGCGTGACCAGGCCCTGGTCCTTGGCCACGCTGTCGCCAACGGCGACCAGCACTTCGATGACGGGGACATCGCTGTAATCGCCGATGTCGGGAACCTTGATTTCAATGACCGCCATTTGCTTCTCCTGTAGCTCAACCGGCCGTGCCGGCAAGCGTCTGCTGGAGTTCATCCAGCGACGATTCGATTTGGGTCCAGCGCTTGTCGCGCTTCTTTTCCTTGCCTTCGCTGGCTTCGATCAGCAGCGCGGCCTGCTTCAGCAGCAGCTCGCCGGCGCCGCAGCTGGGGCGAGCGCCGCTGTAGCGCACGCCATCGACCTGGAACGAGAGCACTTCGCCCTCGCTCACCGGCGCGGTGCGTCCGTTCGGTGCGAGCTGGGCCAGCGTGTTGGTCCAGTTGCTGACCAGGCGCTTGGCCAGGGCCGCCGGAATCGGGATCTCGACCGTTTCCGGGGTCTGCTCGGTGCGGAACTGCACGCTGCCGCGGTCGGTCTGGCTGACCCAGCTGTAGACGCGCTCGTCGGCGCGGCTATGCCGCAGGGTCCAGTCGGCGCCCTCCTTGCCCGGCACCAACGACACGGCGCTCTCCACGCCACGTGTGGGCAGCGTCAGCAACGACAAGGCCGGCTTGGTGCCACCATCCAGCAGCGTGGTGACGGCAGTGCCGTAGTTGCCCACGGCCGGCGGCCAGCCGCGGCCGAGCGTGCTCTCGCATTCGCGTGCGGCCGCGGTTGTCCACGGCAGCACGCCGAGCGCGGCGATGGTCAGCAGCGCGGCCCTCACAGCAGGACGCGACGCATGTCGGCCAGCACCTGGCTGAGATAGGTGGTGAAACGGGCTGCCAGGGCGCCGTCGATGACGCGGTGGTCGTAGCTCAGCGACAACGGCAGCATCAGCTTCGGCGCGAACTCCTTGCCGTTCCACACCGGCTGCATCGCCGACTTGGACACGCCCAGGATCGCCACTTCCGGCGCATTGATGATCGGCGTGAACGCCGTGCCGCCGATACCGCCGAGCGAGCTGATCGAGAAGCAGCCGCCGCTCATGTCGGCCGGGCCGAGCTTGCCGTCGCGCGCCTTCTTGGCCAGCTCGCCGCTTTCCTGCGCAATCTGCAGCACGCCCTTCTTGTCGACATCGCGGATCACCGGCACCACCAGGCCATTGGGCGTATCGGCCGCAAACCCGATGTGGAAATACTTCTTCAGGGTGAGGTTCTCGCCGGCCGCATCCAGCGAGGCGTTGAACTCGGGGAACTTCTTCAACGCCGCGGCGCTGGCCTTGATCAGAAACGCGAGCATGGTCAGCTTGATGCCGGCCTTCTCGTTCTCTTTGTTGAGCGCCACGCGCAGGGCTTCCAGGTCGGTGATGTCGGCCGATTCGAACTGGGTGACGTGCGGAATCATGGCCCAGTTGCGCGCCAGGTTGGCACCGGAAATCTTCTTGATGCGCGACAGCGGCTGGGTTTCGGTTTCGCCGAACTTGCTGAAGTCCACCTTCGGCCAGGCAAGCAGGTTGAGGCCATTGCCACCGCCGGCCGGCGCAGCACCGGCTGCGGCAGGTGCGCCACCGCTGAGTGCGGCCTTCACAAAGCGCTGCACGTCTTCACGCGTGATGCGGCCGCCCTTTTCGCTGCCCTTGAGCTGGTTCAGGTCCACGCCCAGTTCGCGTGCGAACACGCGCACCACCGGGCTGGCGTACGGCACCTTGGACGGCAGCACGCTGTCGGCGTCGAAGGTCACCGGCGGGCTGCTCGGGTTGCCGGCCGAGGGCTGTCCACCCTGCGCTGCCTGCGCACCTGCACCGGAACGCGCACCCTGCACCTGCGCGATTTCGCGCTGGGCCAGCTTGTCCGGCTCGGCCGGGACGGCAACCGGCTCGACCTTGCCCGCGGTTTCGGCGGTGTCGGTGGTGGGCTTGGCCGGCGACTGCGCCGCACCGGCGCCGCCGTCGGCGGCTGCAATGATTGCCACCACATTGCCCTGCGAGAGCGTGTCGCCGACCTTGACCTTGAGTTCCTTGACCACGCCGGCGGCCGAGGACGGGACTTCCATCGTGGCCTTGTCCGATTCCAGCGTGACCAGGCTCTGATCCTTGGCGACGGTATCGCCCACGGCCACCAGCACTTCGATCACCGGGATGTCGGTGTAATCGCCGATATCGGGCACACGCGCTTCGATCAGGCCGCCGCCGTCCGAGGAGGCCGCAGGCGCAGCAGATTCGGCCTTGGCAGCCGGTGCCGGGGCGGCGGCGGGCGCAGCCTTGGCCGGTGCGGCGGGCGCGGCGGCAGCGGCGGGCTTGGCGGCATCGGCGCCGGCATCAGCCACTTCGATCAACGCCACCAGCGCGCCCTGCGAGAGCGAATCGCCGACCCTGACCTTGATCTCCTTGACCACGCCAGCCACCGACGAAGGCACTTCCATGGTGGCCTTGTCCGATTCCAGCGTGACCAGGCTCTGGTCCTTGCTGACCGTATCGCCGACGGACACCAGCACCTCGATTACCGGGACGTCGCTGTAGTCACCGATATCGGGGACAAGTGCTTCCTTGATTTCGGCCATACGGGGAACTCCGGCAACAGAATGGGGAAACCCCTATTGTGGCCGGCTGCGGGCCGCAGCGCCAACCATTGCCGTGCAAAAAATCGCGCGCCAGGCAGGATGCAGCGTCCGCATGCATGTGCACGCCGATCATTTTGCTGCGCGTCGATCGACCCGCAACAGTTGCAGTGGCTCGCCCGACGGCAAACGATACGCCAGCGCATTGTCCAGCCCATCGAGCGCTTCCAGGCGCTGGCACAACTGCTGCGCGCGCGGCCGCAATGCACGCGCCTGTGGCTCGACCAGGCGCTCGACGCGCGCCTCCATGCCATCGAGCGAACGCAGCTGCACGTCATTTCCGGTGATTGCGGACTGCACCGCACCGGCCACCACATCGCCGATCAGCTGCGGCAGCAGCTCGGCGACCAGCGCGCCGATGTCGTCGTCGATATCGATCGGGGTCAGCTGGCTTTTGCTGAAGCTCTGCTTCAAGCGCACATCGATCTTCTCGCGCACGTTTGCCAGCTGCGCGCGCGTGGCGTCCGGGCTGCGACTGAAGCCGGCGGCCACCTCACCCAGTGCGGTGATTGCGATATCGGCCGCTTCGCGCCCGACTGCCTGCGCCAGTGGAACCACATCGCGGGTCTGGCGCTCGAACTCAATCAGGCGGGCGCGATCGTCTGCGCTCAATGCCACCCAGCGGTCGTCGACGAACAGAGCGCCCTGGCGCATCACCAGCCGCTGCGGCGTGCCTGATTCGCGGATCAGGATCAGGCTGCGTGCGTTGAGCGTGAGGTCGTAATCGCTGTTGACCTCGCAGTGCAGGTCCTGGTCCTTGGCGGCGGCCACCCCTGCGCCGCTCAACAGCCCGAACAGCGCAGTTGCTGCCATCGTGATTGCGTGTTTGATTGCCATCTGGCCACTCCGTTGTGGGCTGGCTGCAGCATGCCCGTACCTCTGGCACACAGGCCTGTGCCGGAGGCTGGCATGACTTCTGGCCACTGGCCGCCACGCGCGCAGCGCAGGTGTCGACAGCAGGCGGGCAGCATGCATCAACCATCAGTGCGCGGCACCGCGACAGCGGCGTGGTTCGCTGCCACGCTCGCATTCCATACCGACCCCGCGTCGTCTTACCTCGGCTAGCGCACCGCATCGCACAGGGGTTGCCAGGCTGCCGCCAGCCGCGGCAGCGACCAGGCGGCATTGGCCGGGCTGGTGGATGGCAACGCGACGACTGGCAGCGCGCACAGCTGCGCCGATAGCAGCGGCTGGACATGCCGGCGCCAGGCCTGTGCTGCCGCAGTGCCATTGCAGGCCACCATGCGCAGCTGCGGCAGCGTAGCCAGCAACGCGGGCAGCGGATTGACCACGATGCTCGCCGCCACAATGGACGTATCCAGACTGCCGCGCCGCTCGCATTGGCCGATGACATCCCACAGGCCCACGCGATGGTCGAGCAATGCTTGCAAGCGCAGTGCATAGCTTGCGGCCGTATCAATGCCCAACAGGGCATGCATCAGCGGCCAGAAACGATTGCGTGGATGTGCGTAGTAACGCGCGGCTTCCAGTGATGCGACACCGGGCATCGAACCAAGCAGCAACACCCTGCAATCGCTGTGAATGTGCGCTGGCAAGCCTCGGCTGACGTGTTTTTCCGTCACGGCAATCGCATCTGCGTGAATGTCTTTTTCAGACTGCATGACGTAACGGCGGCCTTCTTGGGGCAATTCATGAACAAACGAAATTTTAGCGGGCCCTAGGTGGGCGTGGATTCAGATTTTTAGGAATAGTTTTGGCGCGGCCCACTCCACGGGCCTAACAACAATACGAGGAGACCCTCATGCGTTCCATTTCCATCCTTAGCCTGGCTGCTGTATCTGCACTTGCGATTGCACCGTCCGCGTTCGCGCAGGACACCACCTATACCGGCGACACCTCCTCGACTTCTTCCAGCACGCTGTCCACCGGCGGCGATACCGCCTCCGGCAAGCATTGGGCCGTGGTCGGTGGCGTGGCGCTGCTGAACCCCAAGAACAACCCGGCTCCGGGCCTTGACGTCGATGGCGGCCCGGCACCGACGCTGAGCGCCAGCTACTACATCAACGACAACTGGGCCGTCGAACTGTGGGGTGCAGCCGACAAGTTCAATCACCGTGTCAACGCCGATGGCGTGGGCAAGGTCGGTACCGTCGAGCAGCAGCCGATCGCCATCAGCGGTCAGTACCACTTCGGCGAAGCCGACAACGTGTTCCGTCCGTTCGTGGGCGTGGGCTACTACGAGTCGAACTTCAGCAACGAGAAGATCGACGCAGCGTCGACCACCGGCGATCACGTGGGCCTGAGCACCGCCAAGGGCGTCATCGGCACCGTTGGTGTGGATATGAACATCAACTCCACCTGGTTCGCACGTGCCGACGCCCGCTACATGCGTTCGCGTCCGGAACTGCGCGTGGGTGGCCAGGGCACCGGCAGCGAGCTGGAACTGGATCCGTGGACCGTTGGCTTCGGCATCGGTGCGCGCTTCTAAACACACCGCTGCCCGTCAGGGCTTTGGTTGAACAAAAACGGGCCGAAAGGCCCGTTTTTTGTGCGTAGTGCCAGATGCGGAAATTGCGATCCGTTAAGACCGAGCTCTGAGGTGCTGTGCCAGCCCTCCACGTGCGCATGCGCATAGTGACGTGCCTAGGTGTACCGGCTTTGCTTCAGCGCGTCTCATGCATCTGTGACTCCATGCACCTGCATGCGTCGAACACGATCACCTGGTGCACTCTCAAACGCACTCACCGCCAATACACGCTGCCGCGCAGACGGGCGCTGCGCCAGCGCCACCACAGCAAGGTGGCATAGGCGAGCGCGTAACCGAGCAAGACGCCGGCAGCGCCGAGCAGGCTGGCATGACTGAGCCACCCTTCGGTTGGCCAGGCGACACCCTGCCAGGCGCTACGCCAGCCCTGCACCAACCCGGCGATCACCCGCACCACGACCAACGCGGTCAAGGCCAACACCAGCCACAGGTTGGGCCGGTAAAACAGCCCTTGCGTGGTGCGTTCGAAGCGGGTCAGGCGCAGCGCCAACGCCCCGAGCGCCAACCCGCAGGCCCAGCCGAATGCGGCGTGGCTGATCGCGCCGGGCCAGAACGCCGCGGCGATCAAGCTGAAGATCGCAAACAGCACGCTGGAGATACCCGCCGACACCAGGTTGATCATCAGCAGCCAGCCACGCGCCTGACGACGTGAAGTCCCCATGCGAAACCGCTGCAGCAGCGACAACGGGAACACCACCACGAACACCGCCAGGGCAATGATGACGGCCAGCGGGATGGCGAGCAGCAAAGGCATTGAGTGAGTGCCAGAGAAAGATGGCCGATGACGCTACTACGCGGAGGTGCAGCGGCGCGTGTTCGGCCCATCGATTCCCATCCGCGGCGCAGCGCACGCGCTCGACTGGGGGGCGTGGCAGCTTGAGAAGCGCTGAAAGGATCGAGCGCATCCTGCCGAAAATCTGCAACGACCATACAGACATCGTTGCCACGTTAACGCAGAGCGGCGATCTGCATGCCGTTTAGCAAGGACGGAACCCCCGCCTGGCGAGCTGAAACTGGATGGGTGGGACTGTTGACCTCGGTACCGGCGCGCGCCTCCAAACGATCAAAATCCCATGCTCGAAAAAAGGTCCTGCGGATCGGTTTTCTTCGATGCAGAACACTTCGTTTTCCAGACCCATCGGTTCGGCAGCGGGCGCGCCTTCATGCAGGGACGATGCGAGGATCGATACGTGTATCGCCGACGATCCTGATTCCATGAAGCCGGCTTCCATCAGACCCGACACATCCACCAGCACCGCCTACACTGCGGAGCCGCCGCCTTCGGCCGATCCAGCCGACGGGATTACGGCATGGCCTGCGCCCCATCCCGACTGCCAGGGGTTGTCACGCCAACGACCCAGAAAGCGTGTTGCCGACACCGCGGGCGATTGCGATGGCGCACGGGCCGGCAGCCATGCACGCCCATGTCGCAGCGACGCATTCGCCATCCCGGACGGCTTTACGCGGGAGCAGATCCAGCCATTTCACGATCTGGAACGACAATACGCCACGCTGTTCCAAACACCCCATGTCTGCGCAGTCCGGTCCGCAGGCGATATCCAAGCCAGCCGGACAATGGATGTGGAGATGGACGAATGTGCCGTCATCAATCTCGCGCACGATGGATTTGATTCGATCGGCACGCACGGCTTGTCTTCATGCGTCTGCATTTGTGCGAAAGGGAAGAATCCTCGCGGCCACGACATCCTGGGCCTGCTGCATTATTCCGGAATACAGGATGCACAGGATGCGCTTTCCGAAATCCGGGACGATATGCAGGAAGAAGGCGTGCAAGAACCCGAAATATTCCTGGTAGGGGGCATGATCTCCAACCAAGACGAGCTGGGCAGCTTCGAAATCGAGAGAGATCTGCTGGCGCTGCAGCCCTCCTTCAATATTGTGGGCGCCAAGCTTCACCCCAGTATGAGCGATCGCAATGGCGAGGAAAATGCCATCAACCTGGTCATGACGGCCAATGGCATCTTCTAACTACAAGTCGTGGTGAGGACGCCTCGATGCCAAGGCGCCGCCTGCACTCAAAACGCCGGCAGCACCGCGCCCTTGTACTTCTGCTCGATGAAGGCTTTCACTTCCGGGCTGGTCAGTGCTTTGGCCAGTTTCTGCACGCGCGCATCGTCCTTGTTGTCGGCGCGGGCCACCAGGAAGTTGACGTACGGCGAATCCTTGCTTTCGATCGCCAGCGCATCGCGGGTGGGATTGAGCCCGGCGTCGAGCGCGTAGTTGGTGTTGATCAGCGCCAGATCGACCTGGTCCAGTACGCGCGGCAGCATGGCCGAATCGAGTTCACGGAATTTGAGGTGCTTGGGGTTCTCGACGATGTCGCGCTGGCTGGACAGCGCGTTGCTCGGGTCCTTGAGTTTGATCACCCCGGCCTTGTCGAGCAGGATCAACGCGCGGCTGTTGTTGCTCGGGTCGTTGGGGATCACCACGTCGGCACCGGTGGGCAGTTCGGACAGCGCCTTGAAGCGGCGCGAATAGGCACCGAACGGCTCGATATGCACGCCGACGACGGTGACCAGCTGGCTCTTGCGGTCGCGGTTGTACGCATCCAGATAGGGCTCGGTCTGGAAGTAGTTGACGTCGATCTGCTTCTGCACGACCTGGTCGTTGGGCTGCACGTAGTCGTTGAACACCCGCACATCGAGCTTGACGCCCTGCTTGGCCAGCAGCGGTTCGACCACCTCCAGGATTTCGGCATGCGGCACCGCCGTGGCGGCCACGGTCAGGGTGTCGCCGCCGCTGCTGCCAGTGCCGCCGCCACAGGAGGCCAACGCCAGTGTGGCGGCTGCCAGGAAGGAACGAAACGCGAATGTGCTCATGGAGGAATCCGTGGGAGGAGGAATGCGGACCTGCCGCAGGCACTCAACCTAGCAGAGCCTGCGTGCGACGGCGATGCATCGGCGCGGCGCGATGCGGGCGGCGCGATGCGGCTGTTGGCCGCCCGACCCGCCCAACGGCCGCGCACCGACTCAGCGCCGGCTGTAATGCGCC
This sequence comes from Xanthomonas sp. D-99, assembly GCF_017746145.1. Taxonomy (NCBI): domain Bacteria; kingdom Pseudomonadati; phylum Pseudomonadota; class Gammaproteobacteria; order Lysobacterales; family Lysobacteraceae; genus Xanthomonas; species Xanthomonas sp. D-99. Next base: position 58,120 of record NZ_JAGHWU010000055.1, read on the forward strand.
ACCAGGCGGTCGCCCAGCATCTGCAGCACCTGCACCAGCACCAGCAAGGCGATGACCGTGATCAGTGCCACGTCCGAGTGCGAGCGCAGGTAGCCCTCGCGGTAGGCCACATCGCCCAGGCCGCCGGAACCGATCGCACCGCCCATCGCGGTGAAGCCGATCAGCGCGATGGTGGTCACGGTGGCGCCGGCGATCAGGCCGGGGCGCGCTTCGGGCAACAGCACCCGCAGCACCAGCTGTCGGGTGGTGGCGCCCATTGCCTGGCTGGCCTCGATGATGCCGCGGTCGACCTCGCGCAGCGCGGTTTCCACCAGGCGTGCGTAGAACGGCGCGGCGCCAACCACCAGCGGCAGGATTGCGCCGCGCACGCCGAGCGAGGTGCCCATCAGCATCAGCGTGAACGGGATCATTGCGATCATCAAAATGATGAAGGGCACCGAGCGCAACAGGTTGATCAGCGCCGCGAGCGCGCCGTACAGCACCGGGCGGCGGCGCAACTGCGGCGCCCCGCACAGGAACAGCGCAACGCCCAGCGGCAGCCCGATCAGCAATGTCAGTGGCAACGCGCCGGCCAGCATCAGCAAGGTGTCGAGGGTGGCCTGGCCGATATCGCCCCACTTGGCGGCATCAAGATTGCGGAAGAAACCGCCGGCGGCGGCAACGATCGGGGTCATACGCGCAGATCCTCCACCTGCACGCCGGCGGCGACGAAACCGGCGCGTGCTGCGTTTTGGTCGCCGCCGGTCAGGGCGACGATGAGCTGGCCGTAGGGCGTGTCCTTGATGCGATCCACCCGCCCGGACAGGATGTTGTAGTCCACCCCGGTTTCGCGGGCGATACGGCCCAGGACAGGTTCGTAGGTGCCGTTGCCCAGGAAGGTCAGCCGCACGATGCGCCCGCCGACTGCGGCGAAATCGCGATGCAGCTCCGCTTCGTCCACATGCTCGGCTTCGGACACGAAGCGCCGGGTCGTGACGTGTTTGGGATGCAGGAACACCTCGGTGACCGGGCCGGTTTCCACCAGCTTGCCGGCGTCCAGCACCGCGACGCGGTCGCAGACACGGCGGATCACATCCATCTCATGGGTGATCAGCACGATGGTCAGGCCCAGCTCGCGGTTGATCTGCGCCAGCAGCTGCAGCACCGAGGCGGTGGTCTGCGGGTCCAGCGCGCTGGTGGCTTCGTCGCACAGCAGGATCTGCGGCCGGGTGGCCAGCGCGCGCGCAATGCCCACGCGCTGCTTCTGCCCGCCCGATAGTTGCGCCGGATACTTGTTGGCGTGTTCCTGCAGCCCGACCCGGGCCAGCAGCTCGGCCACGCGCGCATCGATCTCGGCACGCGGCGTGCCGGCCAGTTCCAGCGGGAAGGCGACATTGCCGGCCACAGTGCGCGAGGACAGCAGGTTGAAGTGCTGGAAGATCATGCCGATACGGCGGCGCAAGCCACGCAGGCCCTGGCTGTCCAGCTCGGTAACGTCCTCGTCGCCGATCAGCAGACGGCCGCCACTGGGCTCTTCCAGCCGGTTGATCAGCCGGATCAGCGTGGATTTGCCGGCGCCGGAATGGCCGATGATGCCGAACACCTCACCGGGGCCGATCCGCAGATCGAGCGGGTGCAGCGCCACGATCTGGCGACCGTCGACGGAATAGGACTTGTGCAGGCGCTGAAACTGGATCACCGCGCGTGGCCGGTTGGGTGGTCGTGAAGCCTACCAGTCAATGTTTGTTGCCGGGAGTCGGGATTGGGGATTGGGGATTCGAAAGGGCCACGGCGGCCCCGCTGTTGCCAATCCCGAATGCCGAATCCCGAATCACGGCCGCTCAAGCGGCAACGGCCTGTCAGCCTGGCGTATCCGCTCCCGGCGCAACAAATACAGCCCGCTGGCGACGATGATGCCGGCCCCGGTCCAGGTCCAGTTGTCGGGCAGGGTCTGCCACAGCAGCCAGTCCCAGCCGATCACCCAGACCAGGCCGGTGTATTCCAGCGGGGCGATCATCGAGGCCTCGCCGCGCATGAAGGCCTGGGTCAGCGCAACCTGGCCCAGCGCACCAGCCAGGCCCATGCCGGCAATCAGCCCGGCGTGCCCGGCCTGTAGCGGCACCCAGCCGGGGATGGCCAGCAACCCGGCGCCGATGGCCATGAACAGCAAGAACCACACCACCATGGCCTGCGGGGTGTCGGTGCGGGTGAGAAGGCTCACGGTGATCGCCGCGACGGCATAGGCGGTGGCGGCCAGCAACACCATCAGCCCCGGCAACGAGATCAGCCCGTCCACGCCCGGGCGCAGCACCACGATCACCCCGACCAAGCCAATGCCAATGGCGGTCCAGCGGCGCGGGCCGACATGCTCGCCCAGCAATGGCACCGACAGCGCGGCCACCAGCAGCGGCGCCACGAAATACAGCGTGTAGGCGGTGGACAACGGCATGCGTTTGATGCCGAAGACGAAGCAGCCGATCATCACCATGCCCAGCACCCCGCGCAGCAGATGCAGGCCCCAGCGTACCGGCACGATCGCGCGCGGCCCGGCAGTGGCGAACACCCACACCAGCACGAACGGCAACGAGGCGGCGCCGCGCAACAAGGTGACCTGCAGCGGCGGGTAATGCGCCGAGAGCAGCTTCATTCCCGCATCCATCAGCGAGAAACAGGCCACGGCGGCCACCATCCAGGCGATGGCGGGAAGCGGGGAGCGGGTGGTGGGCATGCGCGCATTATCGCCGCGGCGCTGTCATGCCCGCCAATGTCCGCATGACGGCCGGCGCGGCACGATGGCCTAGAATGGCGGCTGTTTTCAATTGCAGGAGCTTTGCATGCCTTCCTTCGACGTTGTGTCCGAAGTGGACAAGCACGAACTGACCAATGCGGTGGATCAGGCCAACCGCGAGCTGGACACACGGTTCGACTTCAAGGGCGTCCAAGCCAGGTTCGAGCTGGAAGACGGCAAGGTGATCAACCAGTCCGCGCCCAGCGATTTCCAGATCAAGCAGATGACCGACATCCTGCGCGCGCGGCTGCTGGCGCGCGGCATCGACATCCGCTGCCTGGAATTTGGCGACATGGAAACCAACCTGGCCGGCGCGCGGCAGAAAGTGACCGTCAAGCAAGGCATCGAGCAGAAGCAGGCCAAGCAGCTGGTGGCCAAGTTGAAGGAAGCCAAGCTCAAGGTCGAAGCGCAGATCAATGGCGACAAGCTGCGCGTCACCGGCAAGAAGCGCGACGATCTGCAGGACGCGATCGCGCTGCTCAAAAAGGCCGACTTCGAACTGCCGCTGCAGTTCGACAACTTCCGCGATTGAGTGCGGCGGGGTGATCGCGCCGATCGGGACGGCACCGCCCGTGCGTGCAGTGCAGCCGTGTGAGCCGAAGTGGCGCCTGCGGCCTGCGCGCCGCACGCGGGGCGGTTGCGCCCCTCACCTGGCCGCACTGGCCTAGCCTGCGAGCATGCGCGGCCTGTTCGCCAGCCTGTTGCACCGCCTGCGCATGCACGGGCCGGCCAACGCAGCGGGCGAACATGCCCGGCACGCCGCCGCCCATGCGCAACCACGCATCGAGGCCGGCTCGACGCTGCACACCATGGCCGGCCTGGACCCGGTAGCGGCAGCGGCGTTTGCCGATGCCTTCCTGGTGGAGATCGAACAGGCCATCGCCACCTGTACGCTCGACGATGCGGCCACGCCGCAGGCGCAGGCGCTGCAGCAGATCCATTCGTTGAAAAACACCATCTCGCTGACCGGCTCGCAGCAACTGCTGAAAGCCTGCGACCAGTTGCGCGATGCCGCAAGCCACGGTGCGCTGGGCGAGACGCTTGCGCAGCGTTTCACCGCGGTGGCGAACGCGGCTGGCCTGCTGGTCAAGCAGTACCGGCGTACCCTCCCTTCCGACGATGCGGACCCTCATGCGTAGCACTCCCAATCGCGCAGCGCCCGGCCTGATCCTGGCCGCCAGGCAATTGCGTAACGACAGACTGGTGCGGCTGTTCGAGTCGTTCCTGGAATATCGCGCCTGCGTCGGCCGCGTGATCGTGCAGAGCATCGTCACCGCGTGGTGCCTGGGCTGGCTGTACGGGCCGCAACCGGTGCTGGTGGCCGACGCGCACCATGTCTTTCCCACTGCGCTGAGCCTGTGGGTGCTGTCGGTGGTGTGGATGCTGCTGGTGCGCCGCCGGATCATTCCGCCCAGCGAATGGCTCGATGCGATGGGCTTTGCGATGAACCTGCTGTTCATCGGCATCCAGACCTACCTGGCCTTCATCCTGCTGATGTCGTTGAACGCATTTTTGCCGTTCATCACCATCGCTGCGGTGGCGCGTTACGGGCAACGCGCGATATTTCCGGTGTTGCTCAGCACCTTCGTGCTGATGCTGTTGACCGCACCGTCAGGCTACTGGCTGTCGCGTCCGGCATATTTCGTCTATGCCGTGGCGCTGATCATCGTGCTGCCGTTGCTGGTGGCGCGGATCGTGCTTGCGATGCAGGAAGTGGCACTGCAGGCGCTGGCCTCGCGCGATGCGCAGAGCCGTTTCATCAGCACCATGAGCCACGAATTGCGCACCCCGCTGAATGCGGTGATCAACTGCGCCCAGTTGATCGAGACCGAGCAAATGCCGGCGCAGCAACGCGAGTTGCTGCAATCGGTGACCGTCAATGCGACCGCACTGCGCCATCGTGTCAACGAGGTGCTGGACGTGGCCAGCATCAATGGCGGACGCCTGCAGCTGCATCGCAAGCCGTTGAACCTGCTGGACGTGGTCACCACGGTGAAAGCGGTCTGCGCCACCGCGGCGTCCAGCAAGGGCGTCACGCTCGATGTGCGTGTCGATAGCCCGCAAGCACCGCACGTAATGGGCGACGAAGGCCGCATCGAACAGGTGATCAGCAACCTGGTGATCAACGCGATCAAGTTCACCCCGGCCGGCGGCACGGTGGATCTGCTGATCGACGCGACCCAGGTGCAGGAGCGCTGGAGCATCGCGGTGACCGTCACCGACACCGGTATCGGCGTACCCGACGATCAGAAGGCCTACATCTTCACCCCGTTCACTCAGCTCAGTACCGGCTTCAGTCGCGTCGAAGGCGGCGTGGGCCTGGGCCTGTACATCGCGCTGTCCGTCTCCGATGCGATGGGTGGCAGCCTCACCGTGAGCGACAACCCCGCCGGTGGCAGCATCTTTCGCTGGATCTTCGAACTGCCCGGCGCCGCGGCCGGCAGCACTACGCTCGCACTGCGCGATGCGCTGGCCCAGCACGCACAGAACGTACCCTCCCTGCATTGCCTGGTCTTTGAAGACATGGATACCAATCGTCTGGTGATCGGCAATCTGCTGACCCGCGCCGGGCATCGGGTGAGCTTCCAGGTGGATGGTACCGATGCGGTGCAGCGCATCCGCGAGGCAGCGCCGGACCTGGTGTTCCTGGACCTGCACATGCCCGGTACCTCCGGCTGGGATGCGCTGCGCGAAGCGCGCGATGCGATGTCGGCGCTGCCGCCGATCATCGTGCTGACCGCCGACACGCGGACCGATTCGATGCGCGACGCCAGCGCGGCGGGCGTGGCCGGCTATCTGCCCAAGCCGATCAATGCGCACGAGTTGCTGGCATTGCTCGCCCAGCACGCCAGCCATGCACGCCCCTGAGCTCAAGCCGGGCAACGCCGCACGCGTCTACTGGCACCATGCCGCACACGCCAGCACGCCACTGGTGGTGCTGTACCTGCACGGCTTCAGCGCCAGCCCGGGCGAAGCAGGCACGCTACCGGAACAGATGGCCGATGCGCTGACCGCCAACGGCTACGTGCATCGCTGGCCCGGGCACGGGCTCGCCGCCGCCGATGCGATGCAGGGGCTCACCCCGGCGGTGTTGCAGGCCTCGGCGCTTGAAGCACTGGCCCAGGCGCAACGCATGGGCGAGCGGGTTGCGATCGTCGGCTCGTCGATGGGCGCCACACTGGGTTTGTGGCTGGCGACGCAGCGCCCGGACGCGGTGGCCGGTGTGGTCGCTTGGTCGCCCGGCATCCGGCCTGCCGATCCGGCATTGCTCGAACAGCTCTGCGCCGCACAGGCCCCGCTGATCGACCCGCGCACGCGCACGCCTGCCGCGCGCGCGTTCTGGTCGGAAACGATCCATCCAGATGGATTCCGCGCCTTGCGTGACCTGTTTGAGCGCGTGGCCGCCGACCCGCCGTGGCCACGCGTGCGCTGCCCGGTGCTTGTAGGCTATTACCGCGCTGCCGATGGCCGCGAAGACGGCATTGCCTCGGTGCCGGCGATGCTGCAGATGTTCGCAGCGCTGGGCACTGCGCCGGCGCACAGGCAGGCGCTGGCCTTCGACACCGGCGCGCATGCGATCGGGTCGCCGCACAAGACGCCGCTGGCCGGCGCCGTAGCGCAGGCATCCATCGCGTTCTTGCAGGCGCAGCTGTGTGCTACGCCGCACGGCCGGGGTGCGTGAGCGCAAGCTGGTCTGCGTGCGGTTTTGAAGGAACCTACCGCTGCCAGCGTCGTGACGTTGCCCGCTAGCGCCCGCTGCTGCACGCACCAAGCGCGGCCCGCCGCATAGCGATCGCATACACTGGCGCGCCATCCCGCTGCCGCCACGATGACCACCACGCCCGCAACCTCCGATCCGATCGCCGACACCCGCAAATGGATCGAACGCGCGGTGATCGGATTGAACCTGTGCCCGTTCGCCAAGGCGGTGTACGTCAAGGAGCAGGTGCGGCTGGTGCTCAGCGATGCCAGCACGCCCGAAGCCCTGCTGGAACAGCTGGCCGAGGAACTGGTGCTGCTACGCGATACACCGGCCCAACAGATCGACACCACGCTGATCGTGCACCCGGACGTGCTCACCGACTTCCTGGACTACAACGACTTTCTCGACAATGCCGATGCGGCGGTGGAAGCGCTGGACCTGCAAGGCGTGTTGCAGGTGGCCAGCTTCCATCCGGATTACCAGTTCGCAGGCGCGGCGCTGGACGATGTGGCCAACTTCACCAACCGCTCGCCCTTCCCCACCTTGCATCTGTTGCGCGAAGACAGCGTCGAGCGTGCAGTGGCGGCGTTCCCGGATCCGGATGTGATTGTCGAACGCAATATCCAGACGCTCGAACGCCTGGGTAGCGATGGCTTCGCGCGCGTGCTCAACGGTGCAAAGCACTGAGTGCTGCCCCAAGCGCGCGGGACGGCAAGGCGAACGCGGCTCTCGCTCATCTGCGCTCCTAGCGCGTCGGCACAAAACGCCATAGAAGCTCTTCAGCTGCGTGCGGATCACGTGCTCGGCGTCGACCTAGTCGAGTGACGCACGCCGCCGGCCGCCCTGCACACGCGTGGCATCGGGCAATCATGTGATCGTGTGATCGTGTGATCGAGGGCCCACGCGGCAGCACTGGCGGCACCGGGACCTTGCGCAACGCCTATCGCCCGTGCACCTGCTCAGATCAACCCGCATCCGTCAGGTTCAAGGTGGATGACGTCGAGCGCGTGCGTCGGCACATGCGCTGAGTGCTCACATGCGCGCCCTTTTGCTGCGACGACGACAGCCCGCACGCTACAGTGCCGCCACTCTCACCCACGTGCCGCCTACCATGGCCTTGATCCCCGCAATTTCCGCATGGAACCCGTCGCCGCTGCAGGACCGCGTGGTGGTGATCACCGGTGGCGCGCAAGGCATCGGCCGCAGCATTGCGCAGGCGGTGCTGGGCGCGGGCGGCAGCGTGGTGATTGGCGATCTGGATGCCGATGCCGGCAAGGCCTGCCTGCAGGAATGGGCGCTGCCCCGCCGCAGCGCTTTCGTCCGCTGCGATGCCGCGCGCCAAGCGCAGGCCACGCGCCTGATCGAGGCGGCGCTCAAGCGCTTCGGGCGCATCGATGGCCTGGTCAACAATGCCGGCGTGCCCGATCCGCATATCGCAGCACTGCCGCAACTGGACTGGGACACGTGGAACAGCCGGCTGTCCAGCCTGCACGGCGCCTTCCTGTGCAGCAAGCAGGCGCTGCCCGCGCTCAGGCAGGCGCCAGAAGGCGGCGCGATCATCAACATCGCCTCCACCCGCGCCTGGCAATCGGAGCCGCATAGCGAAGCGTACGCCGCAGCCAAGGGCGGCCTGGTGGCTTTTACCCACGCGCTGGCGCTGAGCGAGGGGGTAATCCCCCCGCCCATTAGCAGACGCCAGAAGTGGAATTTTCTCGTACCCTTTCTCGAGGAGGTTCCATGAAGAAGTCCCGCTTTACCGACAGCCAGATCATCGCCGTGCTCAAGCAGGCCCAGGCCGGTGCGCCCGTGCCGGAGCTGTGCCGCGAGCACGGCATCAGCTCGGCGACGTTCTACAAGTGGCGCAGCAAGTTCGGCGGCATGGACGTGTCCATGGTCGCGCGCATGAAGGAGCTGGAGGAGGAGAACCGCCGGCTCAA
>NZ_JAGHWU010000056.1:0-19212 GCF_017746145.1 Xanthomonas sp. D-99
GAGCTGATGCCGTGCTCGCGGCACAGCTCCGGCACGGGCGCACCGGCCTGGGCCTGCTTGAGCACGGCGATGATCTGGCTGTCGGTAAAGCGGGACTTCTTCATGGAACCTCCTCGGGAAAGGGGACGAGAAAATTCCACTTCTGGCGTCTGCTAACCTGTGGGGGGATTACCGATGCGCTGGCGGTGCAGTACGCACGCGAGTTGGCGCGCTGGGGCATCGAAACCTCGATCATCGTGCCCGGCGCCTTCACCAAGGGCACCAACCACTTCGCCCATGCCGGTACGCCGGACGATGCCGCGCGCGCCGCTGCGTACGAGGCCGGCCCGTATGCAGGCTTTGGCGAGCAGGTGCAGCAGGCGTTTGCGCGCCTGGTGCCCGAAGACGCCGACGTGGCCGAGGTGGCGCAGGCGATCGTGCAGGTGGTGGACACACCGTTCGGCAAGCGGCCGTTCCGGGTGCATATCGACCCGGCGGGCGATGGCGCCGACGTGGGCTTTGCGGTCCTCGATCGCCTGCGTGCAGAGATGCTGCACCGTGTGGGATTGGACGACCTGTTGGCACCGCGCGTGGTGGAATGATGGGATGCGGCAGGCGCTTGGAGTGCCTGCCGGCCGTAGAGCGGCTAACAGACGGTGGCGAGCAGTCGTCAGCTGGATGGGGACGGCGCACTCACAACCGGAGTGTCGGCGTGGTGCATGCTGCACCGAGCACCGGCCGCGCCTGCCTGGCGGCTGTGCCGTGGTTTTGTTGGCCGCTCTCAGCGTGAAAGACGGTTCCCGCGAAGCGCGCGCTCCGACCGCATTACGTGCACCACCACGATGCGCTGCCCATCCACGCGGTAGAACACGCGGCAAGGTGGTTCGACAATCTGGCGATAGCGCGAGCGCTTGAGTTCCTGTGGCCGGCTTCCGCTGTCCGGGTGTTCAATCAATTGCTCAACGTGCGCGAACACCCGTTTCACCAGCGCCGCTGCAGCGGGTGCGTTATCGATTGCGATGTAGTCGGCGATTGCGTCCAGATCAGCCAATGCCGGCACCGACCAGATTATTTCAGCCATCGCGCCATGCGTTGCTGTGCCTGTTCATGGCTCAGCGTACGGCCGTCCGCGACTGCCATTTCTCCCCGGGCGATTCCTTCGAGGAGCGCAATGCGCTGCTGCATGCGCTCATAGCTGGCAACATCCACCAGATAAGCACTGGGTAAACCGTGCTGTGTGATCAGGATTGGCTCCTTGTCGCGCTCTGCAGCTGCAAGGAGTTCGGTCGCCTGACGCTTGAGCGTGGTGACAAGTTCGGTGCGCATGCAGTGACATTAAAGTATCACTTCGGGCCAGGCAAGCGGCCGGCCCGAGGACGCCACACTGCGTGGTCACCCCTCCGCCAACGGCCGCAGGCACAGCCAGATGGCGCACCAGTGCGACAGTGCGCCGCCCAGCACATGGGCGTGCCAGATGGCGCGGTTGTAGACCATGGATTTGCGCACGTAGAACGCCACGCCCACGGTGTAGAAGGCGCCGCCGGCAACGATGAGCCATAGCACCGCGCTGTCCAGCCCGGCGATCATCTGGTTGATCACCACGATGCCGGCCCAGCCCAGCAGCAGATAGATCGCCACCCAGAAGCCCTTGGCGATGCCGGGCAGGCATAGCTTGGCGAACACGCCGAACAAGGCCACGCACCAGACGCTGAGGATCATCACCCAGCGCCAGGTGCCGTCCAGTGCCACCAGGAAGAACGGCGTGTAGGAGCCGGCGATCATGACGAAGATGCCGGCGTGATCGAACTTGCGCAGCATCGGTTGGCGCTGCGGCGGGGCGAAGTTGTAGGCCGCCGAACAGGCGAACATCACCAGCAGCCCCAGCGCATAGATGCAGGTGGCCAGCAGCATGGTCTGGTTGGCGTGCGCGCGCACCACCATCCAGGCGCCGCCGACGATGGCCAGCAACAGGCCGGCGGCATGTACCGCGATATCGGCGCGACGGGCAGAAACGGACTTGTAATGCGGAGCAGTGACGTTGGCAGGCACGGGCACGGCGTTTCTTCGGTGTGGGGGATCCCCATAGCGTGCAAGGCAGCCGTGACGCTGTGGGGGCGACAGGATACCCGGCTTGCTGAATCCGCTCAGTGAGGCAGGCTGGGCGCCGGCGCGCCGGTCTCATACCCTGAGACATCCTTTTCGTTTGATCTCCCGCTTTGGGAGCCTTTGCCGTATGCCTCCGTTTGCCCTCGCTCCCCGCACCGAAACCGCCGAACGCGCGCTGGCCACCACCGATGGCCGGCCCAGCCGCGATGGCGCACTGCTTACGCAGCGCCTGGAACGGCGCTACCACGACCGCATCACCGGCAGCTTCACCATCCCCGGGCGCGCGGGCCGCTATGCGCCGATTCCCGACGATGTGCCCGGGGCGCTGGCCGACGCCTTGCGCGCGCGCGGCATCAGCCAGCTCTACAGCCACCAGGCCGATGCCTGGGCGGCGACACAGCGCGGCGAGCATGTGGCGATCGTGACGCCCACCGCCTCGGGCAAATCGCTGTGCTACACGCTGCCGGTGGTGAGCGCGGCGATGACCAGCGGCGCCAAGGCCTTGTACCTGTTCCCGACCAAGGCGCTGGCGCAGGACCAGGTGGCCGAGCTGCTGGAGTTGAACCGCGCCGGCGAGCTGGGCGTGAAAGCCTTCACCTTCGATGGCGACACGCCCGGCGATGCGCGCCAGGCGATTCGGCTGCATGGCGACATCGTGGTGAGCAACCCGGACATGCTGCATCAGGCGATCCTGCCGCATCACACCAAGTGGGCGCAGTTCTTCGAAAACCTGCGCTATGTGGTGATCGACGAGATCCACACCTACCGCGGCGTGTTCGGCAGCCACGTCACCAACGTGCTGCGCCGGCTCAAGCGCATCTGCGCGTTCTATGGCGCCACGCCTCAATTCATCCTGTGCTCGGCCACCATCGGCAACCCGCATGCGCACGCGCAGGCCTTGATCGAAGAGCAGGTGCATGCCATCACCGAATCCGGCGCGCCCACCGGCGACAAGCATGTGCTGTTGTGGAACCCGCCGGTGGTCAATGCGGATCTGGGCCTGCGTGCCTCGGCGCGTTCGCAGAGCAACCGCATCGCGCGTATCGCCATCAAGAGCGGCCTGAAGACGCTGGTGTTCGCGCAGACGCGGCTGATGGTGGAAGTGCTGACCAAGTATCTGAAGGACATCTTCGACCACGACCCGCGCAAGCCGGCACGCATTCGCGCCTACCGCGGCGGCTATCTGCCCACCGAGCGCCGCGAGGTAGAGCGTGCGATGCGTGCGGGCACGATCGACGGCATCATTTCCACCTCAGCGCTGGAACTGGGCGTGGATATCGGTGCGCTGGACGTGGTGATCCTCAACGGTTATCCCGGCAGCGTGGCCGCGACGTGGCAGCGCTTCGGCCGCGCCGGGCGTCGCCAGCAACCGGCGCTCGGCGTACTGGTGGCAAGTTCACAACCGCTGGACCAGTACGTGGTGCGGCATCCGGATTTCTTCGCCGATGCCTCGCCCGAACATGCGCGTACCGCGCCGGATCAGCCGCTGATCCTGTTCGATCACATCCGTTGCGCGGCATTCGAGCTGCCGTTCATCGCCGACGAGCCATTCGGCCCGATCGACCCGCTGGTCTTTTTGGAAGCGCTGGCCGAAAGCGAGGTGATCCACCAGGAAGGCGATCGCTGGGAATGGATCGCCGACAGCTACCCGGCCAATGCGGTGAGCCTGCGCTCGGTGGCCGATGGCAACTTCGTGGTGGTGGACAAGAGCGACGGCAAGCAGCAGATCATCGCCGAGGTGGATTATTCGGCCGCTGCGCTCACCTTGTACGAAGGCGCCATCCACATGGTGCAGAGCACGCCGTACCAGGTGGAGCGACTGGACTGGGAAGGCCGCAAGGCGTATGTGACGCGCACGCATGTGGACTACTACACCGATAGCATCGACTACACCAAGCTCAAGGTGCTGGACCGCTTCGACGGCGGCGTGGCCGGCCGTGGCAACTCGCACCATGGCGAAGTGCATGTGGTGCGGCGCGTGTCCGGCTACAAGAAGATCCGCTACTACACGCATGAAAACATCGGTTACGGGCCGGTGAACCTGCCCGACCAGGAATTGCACACCACCGCGGTGTGGTGGCAGTTGCCGCAGGCGACCTTGGGCAAGGCCTTTGCGTCCAAGCAGGATGCGCTGGATGGCTTCCTCGGTGCTGCCTACGCGCTGCACGTGGTCGCCACGGTGGCGGTGATGGCCGATGCGCGCGATCTGCAAAAGGCCGTGGGCAATGGCGACGGCGCCTGGTTTGCGGTGGCCGACCAGACCGGGCGTGGGCAACTGCGCGGCGCGGAAGAAGGCGATGCGGCCACGGTGGAATTGCAGCAGGCGTTCGTACCCACGGTCTATCTGTACGACAACTTCCCTGGCGGGGTGGGCTTGAGCGAGCCGCTGTGGCTGCGCCAGGCCGAGCTGCTGCAGCGCGCGGACGAGTTGGTGCGGCGGTGCGATTGCAGCGCCGGTTGCCCGGCCTGCGTGGGCCCGGTGCTGGCCGCGCACGAAGCCGCCAAGGGCGAATCGCCCAAGTCGCTGGCACTGACGGTGCTGGCGTTGTTGTTCGATGCCGATGCGCCGTTGCGGCATGCCGCGCAGGTGGACGAGGACCTGGCGCTGGACGTGCTTGCATGAGTGTGAGTGCGGACCGGCTGCGCTTGCTGCGGCGTCAGGCCGGGCAGGCGGATGTGCGTGCGCCGGTGGTGGCTGATGACGGCGATGCGCTACACGATGCGGCGGCGGTGGATGCGAAGGCCGTGGATGCTGCGCCTGTCGGTGAGGTTGCGCCGCCGGCTGCCGGCACGGACACGCAGGGCACGATGCCTGCGCCTGGGCATGCACCGGGTGTCAGCGCCGAACGTCTGCGCCTGCTGCGCCGTCAGGTTGGCGGGCTGACGCCTGCCGCGCGCAAGGCCGATGCGGTCATGCCGACACGCGCACAGCGGGCCGCGGTCCCCAGCGCCGCGTTACCTGCTGCGCGCCCGCCGCTGCGAGAGAACGCGGCTGCACGTCATGGCGCCGTGGCCGGCCACCCCAACGAGGCATGCGCCGCATCAACACGCACGCCCCGCGCCTTGCAGTCGCCCATACCTGCACCGCCTGCGCGCGACGCATCGGTATTTGCGTGGGTGGAGCACGACGTGCGCCACAAGCCGGCGCTGCCGTCGACTGTCGATGTCGATGTCGATGTCGATGTCGATGCAATCATCGCTGTGGATACGGATAGCGCAAGCCAGTGGCCGACAGGGCGCGGCCCAACGACGGCATCGCCCGCCTCGACGTCGCCGGTACATCCGGTACAACGCCGCACCGATATCGCCGGCCTGCGCAAGATGATCGGCCTGCGCGAGCGCGCGGTCTCGGCGCACGCACCGGTCCGCGCGCCATCCACCGACCGATCTCTGCCCGGCAACGAGATCGCGCCCGGCCTGCATCTGATCCAGGCGTTCCTGCCGCAGGCGATTCCCACCGAGGCGCTCTCGCTGGCTTTCGCCAAACGCGACGATGCCGTCGACCCGATGGACCTGCTGTTCTTCGATACCGAAACCACCGGGCTGGCCGGCGGTACCGGCACCCGTGCCTTCATGATCGGCGTGGCTGATTGGGTTGTCGATGCCGTGCAAGGCAGCGGCCTGCGCGTGCGTCAATTGATGATGTCCACGATGGCGGCCGAAAGCGCGATGCTGGATCTGTTCCGCACCTGGCTGACACCGCGCACCGTGCTGTCCAGCTACAACGGTCGCTGCTACGACGCCCCGCTGCTGAAGACGCGCTACCGCCTGGCACGTCGCGGCGACCCGCTTTCTGCACTGGACCATGTGGACCTGCTGTTCCCCACCCGCCGGCGCTATCGCGGCACCTGGGAGAACTGCAAGCTCGCCACCATCGAACGGCAACTGCTGCGCGTGGTACGCGAAGACGACCTGCCCGGCTCCGAGGCCCCGGCGGCCTGGTTGAGTTACCTGCGTGGCGGCAGCGCGCGCAACCTGCGCCGCGTGGCCGAGCACAACCATCAGGATGTGGTGACGCTGTCGCTACTGATGCAACGGTTGGTGGCGGTGGACGCGCAGGAGCGCAATGCGCTGACGTTGGCGTGCACGCCTTGATGGGGTCATGCGGTTGCGGTGAGTCGGTGGTGCGGGGCAGAACGTCGGCTTGACTGACCCCACTACAGGGCGCTCGGCGCACGTTGTGCAATCCACGACCACCCGTCCGGTCATTCATTGCGGCGTGACGCGCATATGGCGCGTCTGCCATGGATGAATGCTTGCGATGGAAAGCATCCAATGCAGTGGTGGCGCACTGCAGGCGGCTGCGGGGTTACTCCGAAGAGATCACGCACTTGCCTCCACCGATGCATCGATGGGAGGCAAGTGCGGATGCAGATGCATGTAACGCGACATCGCACGCAGCGGCACGTGGATGCAGTGCCCTGCAGCGCGCCTGCTCAGGCGCCCCATCGCTCGGGCGCTGGCTTGCCGGTGCAGGTGCATGAGCTCTCGCAAGTCCTGACGTTGCCCGACCGTGGCTTGGGGCGCCTGCATGCCGCCCCAAGCGCTCGACCTGCCAATCGGGGCGGTGAGGTTAGAAGGCTCAATCCGTCTCGGTCTGCCTGGCCTGCTCATTGAGGTAGTGAGTCACAGGAGCGCCACGGTATTTGTCGGTCAGCACGCCAAGCGCTTTGGCGCGCTTGTCCAACGCACGCGCTGCCGCAGGGTCATTCACCATGTCTGCAGTGTGATCGTGTTGTTTGCCTTCGCGAACCGCGGCGATGTGGTTCGGGTCGGCGGGGATGGAACTGGCCTGGAATTGCCGGGTTCGCTGCTGCACGATCTCGGCGTCCCGGTTGATATCGATGGGCGTTTCCGGCGGCACGTCGAGTTCGTTGCCGGTATGGCCCCGGGCCAGCGTGCGGTTTTCCAGGATGGCGAGCAATTCCGCCTCGGGCTGATCGGTCAACAGGCTTTCGCCATCATCGCGAAACGCACCGGCCGTGGTGCGCTTGACGCCGAAGCCCTCGTCGGTGAGCTTTTGAAGCTCACCGAAGTTGCGGTAAACATAGTAGTCCTTGTCGTGATTGGCGCGCGGTACGGAAAAGTCCTCATACCGGTAGCTCACCGAATACGCGGCCTTTGCGTAGGCCGAGTCAGGCTGGCGCATCCGCGCCCGAGCCGCTTCCATGGCCTTGCCGGCATCGCTGTCGTCGGTGGCCACCGCCTCCACGATCACCGGGCGCATCTTGGTCCAGCTGTCCAGCCACTGCATTGCGGTGTCTGCGAGTCCTTCGGCGCCCTGCTCATTGCTGTGAAAGAAGCCACGCAAGCGCTCATCGTTCAACATGCCCTGGCTCAAGACCGGCACCACGTTGATCTTGGCCAGCAAGCGATCCAGCGCGGCGCGGCGCGGCGCGTCCTGCGAGTGCAACGGGTTGATCTGGTAGTGCTTGTACAAATTGGACAGGAATTGGTCAAAGCCGCCCGTGTAGTACTTGGCATAGACCTTGATCGCCGCAGCCTTGCGCAAGTCCGGCCGGCGCATCAGCAGCATCGCCACCGCTTCGCCGGTATTTTCCTTGCAATCCAGCGCTACCGACATCGGTTCGGGCTTTTTGAGCACGTGCTCCAGCATCTGCTCCACGCCGGCGATGGTCTGGTCGGTCTTGACGTAGTTACCGTCAGACGGGTTGCGAATCACCAGCGGCATTTCGCGCAGCTCGGCGAACGGAAGCTGCGACACCAATCGGTTCTGCGGGTCGCCTGCCATTCGGCCAACACTGAAATCGTGCATCAACACCGGCACGCCATCGGCACTGACTTCGACGTCCAGCTCCAGATTGCGGTAGCCCTGCTCGTAGGCATGATCGATGGATGCCAGCGAGTTTTCCGGGATGCCGGCGTGGTTATCGAACAGCCCGCGATGCACCATGACGTCCTTTCCGAACGCACGCGTGCTGGGTGCTTCGAAGTAGTGGTCGTGCACGAGCGATTTTCGATGATTGCGCAACAGCGCTTGCTTGCCTTCCAGCAGACGATGGTCGTTGGCCTTGAAGAACCCGGCGCCACCGTCGCGGGCCGGCACCTCGTGGCCGTGGTAGCGCGCGGCTTGCTGCAACTTGCGCCGCCCCGGCGCGCGTGCGGCAGGCTGCAGCCAGTTCGGCGTCGCCAGCCCGTGGCCGGAAAGATTCAACTGCTTGCCAAGTGCGGCAAGCGCCGCGTCGCTGAAACTGTCGCCAGGCGCAAACGCGCGCTGCAGATTGAAGATGATGCGACCCTGCTGCGCGTCGATCAGCACCGGGTCTGCCGCCGCACGTGCGCGTGCGGGCATTCCGCGCGACATGGCACTGAAGGCGGCGGTATCCAGATACACCGGTTCCAGTGTCCCGGCGGCAAAGCGTGCCGCAATGCTGTCGGGTTTGAGCGCCGTGCCGGCCTGCGCAAGATGCGTGGCAAGCTTGGTTTGCAGTGTCTGCACGGTGATCTGGCGCGCCTGCACTTCGGCCAGGCGCTGCTCGGAGAATTCGCTGTCGAGCGCCACCAGGGCCGGCTTGCCGGTCATCGCGCTGTCGTTCAGTGGCACCAGCGGGGGCACGCTGCCGGCGCGGCGACGCGGCCGTTCTCGCAGTGGCGGGGTGTCGCCCGGCATGTGCGGCACCTGCGTCGGGCTGATCGCACTGGTGTGCGCTGGTAATGCCGCCGCAGCAGTGCGCGCGACAGAAGGTTGCAGAGGACCGATACGCATGATGACCTCGAAAACGCGGCGGGCGGCCAGTAAAGCGCGTGGCATATGACAATTCGCAAATTAGGCGAAAAGTACCGCCGGGATGCGAAACGATGCCTGCGTTGCGCGCGTTGTGCGGGCGCGCAGCGCATGCCTTGTTTGGCAGCGGTGCACAGCGCTTGGCGCGCATATCGCCGCGCATGACGCGCGCTAGAACAGCGTTTCCTTGAACGGCAGCATGGCCGCGCCCAGCACGGTGGCATGCGCCGTCACCTGCCCGACCTGCAGGGTCGGATACGGCAATGCAACGCCCCGCCGCGGCGCAGGTTCGAAGGCGATGCGGGCGATCAGCCGTTGCGCAAGATCGGTTGGCAGGCGCGCGCCAAAAACAATCACACGCGGATCGATCAACGCAATGATCGCCGCCACCGCAAGCGTCACGGTCGGCTGCACTGCATCCAGCCACGCGTCGATCTGCGGCCACGCCGCATCGTAGTGCTGCAGCATGGTGTGCAGGTCCGGCAGCGCGTAGCCATCGGCAGCCAGCGCCTGGCGCAGGCTTTCCAGCGTTGGCCGCGCCATGCCGGTGATGGCCGAGATGCGCCCCAGTTCGCCCACATTGCCATGTTCGCCGCGGCGCACCTTGCCGGCAGCAATCACGCCGGCAGCAAAGCCGTCGGAGATCGACAGATAGACCAGATCTGGCGATTGGCGGCCAATGCCGTACACGGCCTCGGCCAGGGCGGCGCAATGGGCGTCGTTGTCCATCCAGACCGGTAGCTGCAGGCAATCGGCGACAAACCGATCCAGCTCCACCTGCATCCATTCCGCTGCCAGCGACAAGGGCGGATTGACCCGGGTGCCATCGCCGATGCGCGGGCCGGTCATGCTCAGACCGACGCCGAACACATGCTGCCGATCCACGCCGGCCGCCCGTAGCAACGCCTCCACCAAGGCCGGCAGTCGTGCACGCACCACCGCCAGCGTCAGCGGGAAGGCCGTGAGCTGGCGCATGCCACGAACCTGGCCGGCGAAGTCGATCAGCACCACTGCAAAGCCATCGACCATCACCGACACTCCGACGCTGTATGCATACCCCGGCACCAGACTCACCTGCGCGCTCGGTTGGCCACGGCCACGCCGCAGCGAGGGCCGCAACTGCAGCAGGCCGTGCGCCACCAGCGGGTCGACGATGCCCTTGATGCCGGGCACGCTGAGCCCGCTGGCGCGCGGCAGATCCGCACGCTCGAACTGCCCGGCCCTGCGGATCAGATCCAGCAGCAGGCGCTCGTTGGAACCGGCGGCCTGCCCATCGCTGCGACAGCGGTAATGCGAACGAATAGCTACGTTTGCGAACAAAGAGGGCATGCAGGGCGAAACGTCCGTCGTTGTCATAATCGCTTTAATTAAGCAGCTTAATTTAATCCGTCCGCGGCCCTGCGTTGGGGCCATCGACGTTGGTATCGTGCCATGCGCCTGTTGCATCCCCCTTCCCGACCCCGTTGCGCTGCCCTGTCTGGCCCACCGCATCCGCATCCGCATGCGCTATCGCTGGCGCTGGGGCTGGCCTTGATCGCTTGGCTTCCCTGGCAATCCACCGCTGCGGACATGTCCGGCGGAGCCGACGCGCTGACCATGGATGCGGTGCAGGTGCGCAACCCGGTCCAGTCGCAGAACACGCGCGCCATCGCCACCAAGCAGGCGGCGCCCACCATCGTGGATTCGGTCGCTGCCGACAGCATCGGGCAATTGCCGGACTTCAATGTGGGCGATGCGCTGCGCCGGGTCACCGGCGTGAGCACGGTCGAGTACCAGGGCGAACCGCGCTATGTGACGGTGCGCGGCCTCAACGGCAACTACAACAGCATGCTGATCGACGGCTTTGCATTCGCCAGCAACGACATCGGTAGCCGCCAGGCGCTGATGGATGTGCTGCCGGCGAACTTCGTGGACCGCATCGATGTGGTGAAGTCGCTGCTGCCGGAGAACGATGGTGGCGCGATCGGGGGCGTGACCAACCTGGTCACCGCCACCGGCTTTGCCCGGCCCGATGGCCTGCTGACCGCCTCGGCCAAGGGCGGCGCCAACCTCATGGGAAGCCGCTATGGCGGCCGCACGCCGGTGGGCGAAGGCGAGCTGAAATGGGGCAAGCGCTTCGGGCGTGACGGCCAGTTCGCGTTTTTGGGTGCGGCCAGCATCTGGCGCCGTGAGATTTCGGTGCCGCAGCAGGAAAATGGAGGCGCCCTGAAATGGTACAACGCCGATGGCACGCGCGCGCCGTCGGCCTATGGCGGCACCGGCGCTGCGGTGCCCAGCGAACGGCGCTGGTACAACTACGACAACACCCGCGAACGGCGCGGCGTGACCGCGCGCGTGGATTGGCAGCCGGACGGTCCGCTCAGCGGCCATGTGTCCGGCTACACCTTCAACCAGCGCGAATCCTCCGACCGCAATACCCAGGCCGCCCAGGTGCAGAACAGCGCGCGCCTGACCCGCAGCGGCCCGCAAAGCGGCACGCTGGACAATCTCAACCAGCTCGTCGAGTTGGGGCAACTGCGCTGGAAGCGGGGGCTGTCCGGCATCAACGGCGAACTGCTGGCCGAGCTGCCTGGCCAGTGGCGCGGCGCGCTGCGGGCAAGCACCTCGCGCGCCACGGTGGACAACCCGCAGACCTGGGACCGCTTCCAGCAGAACCGCCTGGCTTACGGCTTCGATTGGAATGGCACCCTGCCGGCATTCACGGCCCTGGACCCGGCACTGGCCGACGACCCGACCCGCTACGCCAACCTCAACCACCAGCAGGAGCGCACCACCTACGCCGAACGGGTGAGCGACCTGCAACTGGAGCTACGTCGCAACATGGACGACGACAGCCGCGGGCTGGGACTGGCCTGGGGCCTGCGACAGGTGCGCACGCACATGCAGACCGCGTTCCAGCGCACGACCTGGAGCGGGTTGCCCTATTCGCTGGCCGATGTGCTGGGCGATCCCACCTGCGCCCTGGGTTGCAACGCGCCCATGTTGACCATCGACCCGGACCTGGCCGACGCCCGCTGGGAGGCCGCGTCCGGCCAGGCGCGCGGCGTGGTGGACACCACCGCGCAGAACAGCGGCACCTACACGGTGGATGAGCAGGTGCGCGCCGGCTTCGCACAAGCACAGTGGCGCGGCGAGCGCTGGCGGTTGACCGGCGGCGTGCGCCTGGAGCAGACCCGCTTTGGCAGCAGTGGCCAACAATTGAGCGGAACCGTCTGGGCGCCTGTCAGTGCGCAACGCACCTACCGCAACTGGTTGCCATCGCTGGCCGGCCAGGTGCAGACCAGTGCCAACGGCACCTTGCGCTTCGGCGCCTCGCGCTCGATCGGGCGACCGCGCCTGGACCAGATGGCCTTGAACGGCGGCGTGCTCACACTGGGCAGCAACCCGCCCACGCTCAACCAGGGCAACCCGGATCTGCAGCCGCGTCGCTCGCAGAATCTGGACCTTGGCCACGACTGGACGTTCGACGATGGCGGCAGCCTGCTGTCGATCGCGCTGTTCCACAAGACCATCGACAACGAGATTTTCCGTTACGGCCAGCTGCAGAGCATCGACGGCGAGCAGGTGCTGGTCACCCAACCGCGCAATACCGACCGGCCGGTCCGCATGCGCGGCGCCGAACTCGGCGCGATCAAGGAACTGGGCCCGTGGCTTCCCGCGCTGGCCGGGCTGTCGGTCGGTGCCAATGTCACCTTCCTGGACGTGGACTACCCGGTGGTGCTCGGCGATGGCAGCCGCACCACCTTGTCGGTGCTGCCGCAGCAACCCAAGCAGCTGTGGAATCTGACCCTGAATTACGCCCGTGGGCCGCTGCGCGGCACCCTGGCCTGGAGCCGGACCGGCGAGCTGTGGGACGACCGCTACCCCAACTACAGCAACCAGCAGGAGTTTTATCGCAACCGCTACCAACAGCCGCTGGACCGTCTGGACCTGAAGCTGGCCTGGGACGTCTCGCCGGCAGTGGCCGTGAGCCTGGATGTGCTCAACCTGACCGGCCAGGGTTACGAGTACCGCATCGGCCGCCACCAGGAATACGTGCAATCGGCCTGGAAAATGGCACCCACCGTGATGCTCGGCGTCAACGTCAAACTCTGAGGGTTTTTTCCATGTCGTCGTTTCTGGACACACGCATCAGCCGCCGTCACCTGATGGCTGCCACCGGCGCCTCGCTGCTGGCCACCGGTCTCACCACACGGGCCATGACGCCGCCGCCCTCGGATGTGGGCCGCAAGTTTCTGCGCTCGCGACGGCCGATGCCGTTTGCCGGCAATACCTTTGTGGGTCACCTGGAACAACAGGGCGATGGCTACGACAGCTTCGACCGCGTGCTGAATATCTACCGCGAGTTCCCCGAGCAGCGCTTTGCCCACAAGTTCGCCGTGCTGCCGCCGAGCAGCTACCACGTGACCTTGTTGGGCGGGGTCAATGAGATCGACCGTGCGCGTGGGCCCTGGCCGAGCGATCTGCCGCGCGACCATGCCTTGGCGGATATCAACGCGGCCTATCTGGCGCGGTTGAAGGAGCGCGCCGCGCCGCCCTTGGGCGCTTGCCGCTTCCTGGTCGACCCGACGGCAGCCAGGACCGGCAATAACGACAATCTGCTGATTCCATTGAAGCCGGCCGACACGCAAACCGCGCAGCGCCTGGAAGCGGCGCGCCAAGCGCTGATGCAACTGACACGCTTGCAGCGCCCCGACTACACCAACTTCCAGTTTCATATTTCGCTGGCTTACCTGTGCGACACGCTGGATGCGGCAGAGCAGACGGCGTATCGCACCGCGGTGCGCGGCTGGCTCACACAGCTGGCAGCCGCGGGGCCGATCACGGTGCCACGCTTTCATTTTTGTACGTTCGACGACATGGACGCATTTCGCACGGTGCTAGAGGTCTGAGGTTGCGTTGGGACGGCGACGCAGCGATGTGCGCCGGCCACGTGGTTTCAGAACTCCCCGCCGCGCACAGCGAGCTTGGTTTCCCGCCTGGTGTGCTCGGCAAAGGCCTGGCGCTGCGCTGGTCTTGTGCATCGTCCGATCACCGGTGCGCTTGCGTCACCGCCGTGGTCATCTGCCACGCGGCAAACTCCTGCTCGAAATCGGCCAGCGTCAGCAGCCCCATGCAGGCATGCGCGCCGATCGGCAGCCGATGCCCGGCAGCGAGCTTGCGTATCAGCAAGACAGCGGCGAAACAGGGAATTTCCGGGCCATGCAGCATCGCGGCGGTGAGGTCCCAGTGCAGCACCAGCGGGCGGCTCGCCCCGTCCGCGCCATCGCAGGTGCCGCGCAGCTCCACCCGCATGCCGCCCAGATCGGTGCCGAAGCGGTCAAACCAGCGCCCGGCGTTGGCAAACGCATCGGCCAGGCGCTGCATCGGTAGCGGCACGCCGCGTTGACGTAGCCAGGCGACGCCGGCCAGGCAGCGCTGCAGGAACGGCACTTCCAGCGCCGCACGAAATTGCACGGTCTGCACGCCGGGATAGCGCTGCGGCAACAGGTCGTGGTCGGGCACATCGCACGGCGAGGCCAGGCGTGGGGCGAGCTGCGCGAAGTGCACGCGCGTGGGGCGTGCCCAGCCCACCACCTGCTGCCAGCGGCCAGCCTGCCACCAGTTGAAAGGCGTGCCGCAATACGACAGCACCGCACGCACGGTGGCCAGACCCAACGGCGTGCCCTGTGCGGGTGCGATGACCGTGCCGATCTCGTGCAGTGCCGAAAAGCGCGGCAACAGCGCATCGATCACCGCGCTGGACAATGCCGGCAAGGTACTGGCACCGCTGATCGCCACGCGCTGGGCTTGGCGCGCGGCGGGATCCATCGCCGCGGCGAAATCGCGGACGAAGGCGCGGCCATCGGCCAGATCGATGTAGTGCATGCCGGCCTGCAGGCAGCAGCGGGCCACCGCGTACTGCTGTCCCTGGAACGGCCCGGCGGTATGCACCACCGCATCGGCGCCGGTGGCCGCCAGTTGCACGGAAAAATCGCTTGCATCGATATCCAGGCGGCAGGTGGAGATGCGGCCGGGTGCGACATCCGGCCAGGTGGTCGCTGCATCGCCCGGACGCCGGCCCGCGGCAATGACGTGGATCTGCGCGGTTGCCGCCAACGCACGCACGATGCGTGCACCGAAGTGGCCGAAGCCGCCCAATACCACTACCCGATACGTCATGGCCTGCTCGCCGCCTGTGTCTGTGCACAGTATCGGCGAGCGCACCACGATGCACGCACATGCACGCGACCGGCGCAGTCCGGCTAACCGTCGATACGCGTCGCCAGCCCGCTTCTCAGTGCTTCGCGCAATACCTTCAATGCCTGTTGCGTGGCCAGGCGGGATGCACCGGCCTGCTTGCTCGCCAACACGGGCTGTCGCTGCGCCAGTGCCTGGTGCTGCCTGGCCAACGCCTGCAGCGCATCGGGCGTTGCAGGCGGCTGCGCCGAGGTGGACGTCGTGGCCGATGCTGTGCGTGTCGAGGCCCGCAGCAGGCGCGGCTCGGCATGCGCGGACAGCTGCGCGGCGAGTGCGGCCTGCCGTTCGCTCAAGTCTTGCTGACGTGCGGCCAACCTGGCTTGAGCGTCGGCCAATTGCTGGCTGCGCAGATACGCCACAGCCAGCTGATGGAGCAAGGTTGGATCACGCACCAGATATTGCGTCCCATCGGCGCGAAACCACAGCACGCGTCTTCCATCGCCAGCGTAGCGGCGCGCCGTATGCAGGTCATCGGGCGTGCCGTGCATCACTTCGCCATCGCCATGCACCAGCACGTAGGCATCGCCTTCGCGCTGCGTGTTTGCAGTGGCATGGCTGCAGGATTTATGCGTGCCGACGCGCGGCCGTGCCGGTGCAGCGGCTGTAGTGGGAGCGACCGGTGTTGCTGGAGACATGGCAGGTGCAGCAGGTACGGCAGGTCCTGCGTTGGCCGGGGGCGCTGCTGGTGCTGCCCGGGCGGCAATGGCAGGCGCAGGCGCCGTGGGTGCGGTCGCGGCTAGCGGAGTGATCGCAGGCGCGCGCAGCGCAGCGGCAACCGGCGCGGTTCGTGCAACGTTCATCTGCGGTGTTACTGGCGCAGGCGGTGCGATGCCACCCACAGGCACGACATCGGCAATGGGTGCAGCCTGCGTCGTTGAAGGCGTAGCAAAACCAGCAAAGACCGGCGTAGCAGGTGAGGTGTGCATACCGGCAACTGCAAGCACGGCAGAGGCGTGCGCGATGGCCGCGCCGCCGGCAACTGCGGCAAGGGCCACCAGCAACGCCGAACGCAGGCACAGCATGGGGGAAGTGGTCTGGATCATGGGAGATCTCCACGAAAGGCACAGTGAGTTGAGTGCGCCTGCGCAGGGCACGCAGGCGGATGGAAACAGCGATCACGCGGCCACGGCGTTGCCGACGCTGCAGGCGTCGTGACGCAGGAGTGCCGGGCTGTGGCGGGCCCGTGGTGTTGCAAGTGCTGCCTTTACCGAGGCGATGCCAGCGCATTGCGCCGGCACGTGCCTGGCATCAAGACCTGCGCTAAAAGCAGCAAAAAGTGACTTCACTCAACGCACGGTGAGTGCGGCCGGTGCGCTGAATCGGCATGTACCGCGCGCACTGCGATTCCGATCGCGCCGGCCACGCCACCTGACGACTGCTCGCTACGTTCTGTTCTCCACTCTTGCTGCGGCGGCGTGTCTGCCGGCCGTGCACGGCCGGATGTGGAGTGACGCTGCATGCCATGCCGTGTTGCTCCGTGACCAACGGAACCCATCGCCGCGGGAACGTGCGGTCTACCGCGACCCACGCGGGTTCTCGCGATTGGGTCGCTGCGACAGCGACAAGCCCGTGCGAACCGCTGTCGGCTATGGCGGCGAGCAGCTGGCGTAATTAATACGCCAAGAAGCGACGCGTCCCCGAACCTATGCGTGGTGCCTGCTCACTCCTCGTACCACCACGCCCGCCCGACGGTGAGCGCAGGCGTTTCGTCAATGGTGTCTAGTTGTTCACGCGCTCTGCTTCTGCTTGCGCCTGGTCTGCCTCTGCTTGCGCTTTTTCGGCCTCCACCTGCGCTTGCGCTGCCTCGCGTTGCGCTTGCGCCGCTTCCCGTTGGCCGCGTCTGGCCTCGGCGCGGCCCTGCAGAGCGGCCTGCTTGGCCATCTCGACCTGGTGCCGCGACAGCGCGTCCGCTTGTCGCACCGCGGCGGCATACGCGTATTGCGCCTGACGATGCTGCTGCGCCACGTCGCGAATCTGCTGCTGGGCTTGGCGTGCTTGCTGTTGCGCCTCCTGCTTGGCCTGCGCCAGTTCCGGGCCGAGGGAGGCCAGTTGTTCGCGTGCTTCCTGCAATGCGTCCTGTGCGGCCTGCATGCGGTCTTGCTGTAGTTCAAGGTCGTGGTTGTCGGCAGCGAACGCATCGCGCACGGCGGCTTGCGCGTCATGGGTGGCATCGCGGCGGATGCGGTCCAGGTCGAGATTCCAGCCGCTGTCTGTCGGGTCTGCGTCCTCGTCATGCAGCGGTTCGGCGCCCAGCACATCGGCGATGACACCGTGCGTGGCAGGGGCGGCCGCTTCCGCAGGCACAGCCGGCAACGCCGGTGCAGGCAACGCGCGCATCGGCGCTGCGGCGTCGGCAGCCTCTGCCGTGCTGCTGCCCTGTACACGTGGCGCTGGCGGGGCAGTCACCACAACCGGCTGCATGCCGGCAGAGGTCACCGGCGCCGGCACCGGCATGGCCACCAGGCGCAGCGGCAGCACACCGCAAACGGCCACCGCGGCCAAAATCATCGCGGCGGCCAGCCGCGGAAACGCGTGGGTGTCCTGCAACATCGACAGCCTGCGCTTCAAGCTGATGAACGAAGGCGAGGCGCTTGCCACGCCACCGCGCGGGCGCGGCGCCACGCCCAGTTGCAGCAACAAGCGGCCGTAGTCATGGCGGCAATGGCGGTGCCCGGCGACCACGGCGGCATCGCAGGCGGCTTCGCGGGCGATCGCATATTCGCGCGCGGCCAGATGCACCAGCGGGTGGAAGAAGAACAGGTGCTGCGCCAGCGCCGGCAGCAAGCCCCACCACAGATCGCCACGACGCAGATGGATCAGCTCATGGGTCAGCGCCATGTCCAGATCGTCATCGGCCATGTGCGGCAACCGTGCAGCAGGCAGCAGCAACACCGGTTGCCACGGGCCGATCAACTGGGGCGAGTCGATTTGCGATGACAGCCGCAGCGCCGGCGGGCGTGACAAGCCATGCGCCTCAGCTGCCATCTGCAACGCCTGCACCAAGGCCTGGTCATTGCAGGGCTGCGCCGCGCGCACCAATGCACGGCTGCGCAGATAGGCGCGCGCCGTGCCGGCGGCCAGCACCAGCACGCCGGCCGCCCACAGCGCCAGCAATGCCACCGGCCAGATTGACCACGTGCCAGCCTGCATGGCCTGCGCGGTGGCGCCCGCATGCGCGGCCATGGATGCCGCGGCGGTGGCGTTTGCCAGTGGCGCCAGGCTGTCGGCCGAGCCCAGCGCGCTCGTCACGCTATGCGCCGGCAGCACCGGCAGTTGGACCGGGTTGCTCCACACCAGGCCCACCACCGCCTGCACGCCCACCAGCCACCACAACCAGGTCTGCGTGGCTGCCGGCAGGCGGCGCACGCCGCGGAACAGCGCCCACACCACCAACACCAGCACCGCGGTCTGCACGCTGGTGGCGCCAAGCTTCCATAACACCGCTTCGATCAGGGGCGACATGACTCAATCCTCCTTACGCTGCGACTGCAGCTTGGCGACCAATGCTTCGAGTTCGGCCAGTTCGGTATCGCTGACTTCGGCGCGTTGCGACATCCACGCCACGAACGGCGACACCGAACCCTGCAGGGTCTTCTCGACGAACTGCCCCACCGCCCCGCGCACCACGTCGTCCTGGCCCGCGGTGGCGCTGTAGCGGTATACACCGTCGACCTGCTTGCGGCGCAGGAAGCCTTTGGCCCGCAGCCGCTCCATCATGGTCAGCACGGTGGAGCGCGCGAGCCCGCGCGGCTCACCGAACGCGGCCGCCACTTCGCCCACGCTGGCATGCCGCTGTTCTTCGATGTATTGCAGCAGGGCCAGCTCCTGGTCCCCGATGGTCTTGCCGCGCATGGCGCTCTCCCTGACTACAGTTGTCGCTACCGTAGGCCTGACGACAGCTGTAGTCAATAGGTCGGATGGCAGGGGGGACGTGCGGGTTGCCGTGGCGTCTGTTGGATGCGGCAGAAGGAGGGAACAGGGCTTAGTTCGTGAGAATGATGATTAGGCAGAAGTTGAGAGCGAAAGCTGCAAGGAACCTAGGGAAGGTCTGAACAACGAGACCTGACAGGGCGGAAGGTGGCGTCGTTCCGAAGAGTGGCTTTTGGAACTTCGGAATTTCGCCATTTCTGGCGCTTTCCGCG